>NZ_CCBH010000171.1:0-73024 GCF_001368935.1 Novosphingobium sp. KN65.2 | reverse complement strand
CACGCGGGGGGGGGGGGGGGGGGGTTTTCTGCTTTGGGGAACCGGCTTCATGACTGGCCGGAATTTGCCGGAGCGCACTGCCCGGCGCATCGACAAGTCTCCTGACGATCCGATCATCGCCTTTGCGCAGGCAAACTGGCGCCAAAATGCCGTTCCTTGCCTTGCTAAGCGTTCACCCTCTCCTTAAGAGACGCCCAAATTCCATCCCTAGGGGAGCTTTCAAGCATGGCAAAAATCAAGGTAGCAAATCCCATCGTAGAGATGGACGGCGATGAAATGACCCGGATCATCTGGGAATGGATCCGTGAACGTCTGATTCTCCCCTACCTCGACATCGACCTCAAGTACTACGACCTCTCGGTCACCAAGCGCGACGAGACCGACGACCAGATCACCGTCGACGCCGCCAATGCCACCAAGCAATATGGCGTTGCCGTGAAGTGCGCGACGATCACCCCCGACGAAGCCCGCGTCGAGGAATTCAGCCTCAAGAAGATGTGGAAGTCGCCCAACGGCACGATCCGCAACATCCTTGGCGGCGTTGTCTTCCGCGAGCCCATCGTGATCTCGAACGTTCCCCGCCTGGTTCCCGGCTGGACCGATCCCATCGTCGTCGGCCGTCACGCTTTCGGCGACCAGTACCGCGCCACCGACACCCTGATCCCGGGCCCCGGCAAGCTGCGCCTCGTCTGGGACGGTGAGAACGGCGACAAGATCGACCTCGACGTGTTCGACTTCCCGGCTCCGGGCGTCGCCATGGCGATGTACAACCTCGACGAATCGATCCGCGACTTCGCCCGCGCTTCGTTCAACTACGGCCTCGGCCTGAAGTGGCCGGTCTACCTGTCGACCAAGAACACGATCATGAAGGCCTACGACGGCCGCTTCAAGGATCTGTTCCAGGAAGTGTTCGACACCGAGGGCTTCGCCGAGAAGTTCAAGGAAGCCGGCATCACCTATGAGCACCGCCTGATCGACGACATGGTCGCCTCGGCGCTCAAGTGGTCGGGCAAGTTCGTCTGGGCCTGCAAGAACTACGACGGCGACGTGCAGTCGGACACCGTTGCACAGGGCTTCGGCTCGCTCGGCCTGATGACCTCGGTTCTGATGGCACCCGACGGCAAGACCGTCGAAGCGGAAGCCGCCCACGGCACCGTTACCCGTCACTACCGCCAGCACCAGCAGGGCAAGTCGACCTCGACCAACCCGATCGCCTCGATCTTCGCCTGGACGCGTGGTCTCATGTACCGCGGCAAGTTCGACAACACGCCGGAAGTCGTGAAGTTCGCCCAGACCCTCGAGCGCGTCTGCATCGAGACCGTCGAAAGCGGCGCGATGACCAAGGACCTCGCGCTGCTGATCGGCCCGGACCAGAGCTGGATGACCACCGAGCAGTTCTTCGAAGCCATCGTCGAGAACCTCGAGAAGGAAATGGCCGCCTGGGCCTGACCTTCACGGTCCTGAAATTCGCCCGGTTCCGGCTGGCGCGACAGGATGAGCCCTCCCCCTCGCGGGGAGGGCTTTTTCTTTGCCCTGCCGACACCCGGTGCATGGTGCAGCATTGACTTTTGTTCCTGTTATGTTCACATCGTGCCATGCAACCTCCGAAGGGAAGAGGCGCAGCCAGCAGGGCCCCGAGCTCTCGCTTCAACTTGCCCGGACGGGAAGCCGACGGGGACTGGCTGGACAGCGTCGCCGACATCGATGGCCCTCCCCGCAACCCGATCACGACCGTGACCGAGGAGCATCCCCGCACGATCGTGTCGTTCAACAAGTCGCCGGACATTCCCTTCGATCGCTCGATCAATGCCTATCGTGGCTGCGAGCACGGTTGCATCTACTGCTTCGCACGGCCCAGCCACGCCTTTCACGACCTTTCGCCCGGTCTCGATTTCGAAACCAAGCTCTTCGCCAAGCCCGATGCGGCAAGGCTGCTGCGCGCCACGCTGGCCAAGCCCGGCTATCGGCCGGCACCGATCGCGATGGGTACCAACACCGATCCCTACCAGCCGATCGAAGCGCAGTACCGGATCACGCGTGAGATCCTGGAGGTCTGCCTCGAGACGCGCCACCCGGTGACGATCACCACGAAGTCCGACCGGGTCCTGCGCGATCTCGACATCCTGCGCGCGATGGCACGATTCAATCTGGTCGGCGTGGGCATTTCCGTGACCAGCCTCGATGCCCAACTCTCCCGCCTGCTCGAACCGAGGGCGGCGACCCCGGCCAGACGAATCGCAGCACTGGGAAAGCTTGTCGAGGCCGGCATTCCCGCCCATGTCTCGATCGCACCGGTCATTCCGGCGATCACCGACCAGTACCTTGAGGCGATCCTTGAAGCCGCAGCCGGGCAAGGCGTGCGCGGTGCCATGTGGATCATGGTCCGCCTGCCGCACGAGGTCGCGCCGCTGTTTCGCGAATGGCTGGACGCCCACTTCCCCGACCGGGCCGCCAAGGTAATGGCAACGATTCGCGACATGCGCGGCGGCAAGGACAACGACCCGCGCTTCTTCCAGCGCATGCGCCCCAGCGGCGTTTGGGCGGACCTGTTCCGCAATCGCTTCCGGCTTGCGGCCAGACGCCACGGCTTCGGCCCACCCGACGTGCATCTGGACTGCTCGGACTTCAAGGCGCCCCATGCAAGCGGGCAGTTGTCATTCCTGTAAACACGGCTCGTCTCTGAAAATACTCACCTCAGCGAAGGCAATGACACTTTTGAAACAACTCGAGGGGTGGCGGGTTCTTCGGTGCAGATAGGGAATTCAAAAGGAGGTCTTTATGGCCGAAGAATACACCACCACCGAAACCACCCGTGAATCGACGCAGGCCCCGCACACCACCGTAATTCACGAAAAGAGTTCTTCGAGCGGGACCGGAATCATCATGGCGGTCATTGTTCTTGTTGCAGTTATTGGCGGCATTTACCTGTTCAGCCAGACCTCGACCAGCGAAGCGGCGAAGGACAATGCCATTGCCAATGCAGCGAACAGCGTGGGCAATGCGGCCGAGCAGGTCGGCGATGCCGCCGAAAACGCTGCCGGTAACGTCGCCAATCGGTAATCCGAGCGAAGGCGGCTGCCCGGACGGTCGCCGCCTTCGTCATCGCGGTAGCGTGTAGTCCTTGAACTGGACGCGAAGGTCCTTCTTGCTGATCTTCCCGGTGCCGGTATGCGGAAGGGAGCTCACCAGTTCCACCGCATCGGGCAGCCACCAGCTGGCCACCTTGTCGCGCAGGAATTCGCGCACATCTTCACCGCACACATTGCTGCCGCCACGCGGCACGACAATCAGGATGGGCCGTTCGTCCCACTTGGGATGGGCAACTCCGATGGCCGCCGCTTCAACGACATCCGGGTGCCCCACTGCTGCATTTTCCAGCTCGACCGAGCTGATCCATTCCCCGCCCGACTTGATGACATCCTTGGTACGGTCGGTCAGCCTGACCGAGCCGTCCGGCAGGATCGTCGCCACGTCCCCGGTATCGAACCAGCCCTGTTCATCCGAGGCATCTTCCTCCGTCTTGAAGTAGCGCCTGATCGTCCAGTGCCCGCGCACCTGCAGCGCGCCGGAGGTCGTGCCATCGTGCGGAAGCAGCGTTTCGTGGTCGTCCAGCGAAACGATGCGAACCTCGCTGCCGTAGACGACCCTGCCCTGCAGGCATTTGCGATCGACCTGCTCGTCGAACGACAGCGCGTCCCAATCGGCCCCTTCGTAGGAGACCGTTGCGATCGGCGAAGTCTCGGTCATGCCCCAGGCATGGCCCACCCGCACGCCGCTGCGCATCAGCCGTTCCACCACGCTGCGCGGAAACGCCGCGCCGCCTGAAATGGCATATGCGATCGGGGGCATGTCCTTGCCCGTCTCGTCGAGGTGCTGAAGAAAGGCGAACCAGACCGTCGGCACGCCCGCGACATGCGAGACCTGTTCCTTCTCGATCAACGCGCAAAGGGCCGAAGGATCGTTGACCTGGCTGTAGACCAGCTTCGCTCCCGTCGCCGCACAGCCCCACGGCATGCCCCAGTTGTTGGCATGGAACATCGGCACGATCGGCAGCACACAGGATCGCGGCTCCAGCGCCAGGCATGACGTCCCGATCATCGCCAGCGTATGCAGCATGTTCGAACGGTGCGAGTAGAGCACGCCCTTCGGGTGCCCGGTCGTGCCGCTGGTGTAGCACAGCATGCACGGGTCGCGCTCATCCCCGCTCGTCCACTGGGCCTCGCCGTCTTCGGCGCCGATCCAGTTGTCGAAGGCCGGTGCATGCTCGAGCGAATCGAAGCAGATGTAGTGCTCGATTCCCGGACACAGCGGGCGCAGGCGATCGACTATGGGCTGGAATGCCGCATCATAGATGAGCACCCGGTCTTCGGCATGGTTTATGATGAAACCGAGCTGGTCGTCGAAAAGGCGCGGATTGATCGTGTGCAGCACGCAACCGGCCCCGGGCGCGCCGTACCAGGTCACAAGATGGCGCGAATGGTTCATCGCCAGCGTCGCAACACGGTCCTGCGGCTGCAAGCCGAGGCGCCGCAGGGCCTGCACCATCTTCAGCGCATCGCGCCGAACTTCCCGCCAGTTGGTGCGGGACTGCGTTCCATCGGCCCAGTGCGTTACGATCTCGCGGTCGCCATGCTCCCGCGCGGCATGGTCGATCAGACCCGTGACCCGCAGTTCCCAATCCTGCATCGCACCCAGCATCGGCTCTCCTCTCTCCGGCTGTGCATTTGCGCACTTATGCCTTGAGACAGGAGGGTAATCGTCGGCGCGACACTAGGCCATAGGAAACCGATACTTGCGATCAGGCCGCGCGGCGCAACCCTTCCGGGCCGCGGCGAGCGGTGAGTGAAATGTTGGAAAGACCCTCGATCGTCGCGAGTTGCTCGGCAAATTCGCCGTCGAGCGCGAAGTCGCGGCCCAGCCGGACCTTCTGCTCACGCCCGTTGCCGAGCTTGAGGTTGGCGATGACCTCGCCCCCTCCCGGCGTTCCCGGACGCATCAGCAGCGCCAGTTCCTGCACCGCTTCCACCCGGTCGATATCGAGCCTGAGCAGCATGCGCGCATCGGCCTTTACCTCGGCCAACGGTCGCGCCCCGCGCACGGTCACGCGGGGCGGCTCGTCCGGGCTCGGGCTGTCGAGTTCGACGTTGAGCAGGACGCAGGTGCCTTCCTTGGCCCACTTCACGAAGTTCTCGACGAGGCTTTCCTCGAAACAGGAGGCGGAAAAGTTGCCCGACTGGTCCGAGAAATCGGCCATGACGAAGTCCTTGCCCTTGCGGGTCTTGCGCTTCTGCACGTTCTCCACGAGGGCGGCCATGACCGCCCCGGAACGCCCACCGCCACCAGATCCGCCCGCGGTCAGGCTGGCGTGGGTGCGCGCACCATTGGCCGAAGCCACGGCGCGGAACTGCTCGACCGGGTGCGCCGCGAAGTAGAAGCCGAAGTTCTCGCGCTCCTTGGCCATCTGGTCCAACCGGCTCCAGGGCTCGGCATCGACAAGGCGCAGTCCCGGCTCGGCATGATCGTCGCCGCCGAACAACCCGGCCTGCCCGCTCGAACGGCTGCGCGAGGCTTCATCGGCAACAGCCAGCAGCAAGTCGGCATTGGCCAGCACCTTGGCGCGGTTCGGCTCGAGACTGTCGAGCGCACCGGCCGCGCCCAGGCTTTCAAGCTGGCGCCGGTTCATCGATCCGGCCGGAGCGCGCTTGAACAGGTCGTGCAGACTGGTGAACTTGCCGTTGGCCTCACGTTCGGCGACGATCGCGTCCATCGCCTTTTCGCCGACATTGCGGATGCCCGCGAGCGCATAGCGTACCGCGTGGCTGTCGTGGGTTTCTTCGACGATGAATTCCGCTTCCGACATGTTGATGTCGGGTGCGGCCAGTTCGATGCCGTTGCGCCGCGCGTCGTCGACGAAGATCGCCAGCTTTTCGGACTGGTGCATGTCGAAACACATCGCCGCCGCATAGAATTCGTGCGGGTAATGCGCCTTCAGCCAAGCCGTGTGATAGGCAAGCAGCGCGTAGGCGGCGGCGTGCGACTTGTTGAAGCCGTAGCCTGCGAACTTGTCGATCAAGTCGAACAGTTCGTTGGCCTTGGGCTCGTCGATGTCGGAGAGCTCCTTGCAGCCGGCCACGAAACGCGCACGCTGCTTGTCCATCTCCTCCTTCTTCTTCTTGCCCATCGCACGGCGAAGCAAGTCTGCGTCGCCGAGCGAGTAGCCGGCCAGGATCTGCGCGGCCTGCATGACCTGTTCCTGGTAGACGAAGATGCCGTAAGTCTCGGCAAGGATACCCTCGAGCTTCTCGTGCGGAAACTCGATCTGCTCCAGCCCGTTCTTGCGCCGGCCGAAGAGCGGGATGTTGTCCATCGGGCCCGGGCGATACAGCGAGACGAGCGCGATGATGTCGCCGAAGTTCGTCGGCTTCACTGCCGCCAGGGTACGGCGCATGCCTTCCGATTCCAGCTGGAAAACGCCGACCGTATCGCCGCGTTTGAGCAATTCGTAGACGGCCGGATCATCCCAGCCGAGCGTCGACAGATCGATTTTGATTCCGCGCCGTTCCAGCAGGTCGCAGGCCTTGCGCAGCACCGACAGCGTCTTGAGGCCGAGGAAGTCGAACTTGACCAGCCCGGTATCCTCGACGGACTTCATGTCGAACTGGGTGACCGGCATGTCCGAACGCGGATCGCGGTAAAGCGGGACCAGCTTTTCCAGCGGACGGTCGCCGATGACGACGCCCGCCGCGTGGGTCGAGGAGTTGCGCGGCAGGCCCTCGAGCTGGACGGCCAGGTCGACCATGCGGCGCACTTCGGAATCGGTGTCGTATTCACGGCGGAATTCGGCGACCGGCGGATCCTTGGTAACGCCGTGTTCCTTGCGACCGTTGAGCGCTTCGGTGAGGTTCCACGGATCGGTGGGATGGTTGGGGACCATCTTGCAAAGCGAATCGACGCGGCCATAGCCCATCTGCAGGATGCGCCCGCAGTCGCGCAGCACGGCGCGGGCCTTCATCTTGCCGAAAGTGATGATCTGCGCGACGTGGTCATGGCCGTACTTGCGCTGGACGTAGCGGATCACTTCGCCGCGCCGGGTTTCGCAGAAGTCGATGTCGAAGTCAGGCATCGAGACGCGTTCCGGGTTGAGGAAGCGTTCGAACAGCAGGCCCAGCCTGAGCGGGTCGAGGTCGGTGATGGTCAGCGCCCAGGCGACCAGCGAGCCGGCACCCGAACCACGGCCCGGGCCAACCGGAATGCCATTGTCCTTGGCCCACTTGATGAAGTCGGCAACGATCAGGAAGTAGCCGGGAAAGCCCATGCCGATGATGATCTGCGTCTCGAAATCGAGACGGTCGGCATAGTCGAGGAAATCCTCGGTCACGCCCTTTTCGCGCAAGGCTTCGTAAGCCGCCTTGCGCTCATCGCCCTTGTAGGCCAGCGCCTCGTCCAGTTCACCCTCGGTAACGTCGGGCCAGTAGGGCAGCAGGCGCCGGGCAAGGCCGCGCCGGGCATCGTCCACCAGCATCCGCGCCTCGCCCTCACGATCGCCGGCAAGGCTGGGCAGCAGCGGCTTGCGGCGCGGCGGCGCGAAGGCACAACGCTGGGCAACGACGAGCGTGTTGGCGATGGCCTCGGGCAGGTCCGCGAAAAGCTCCTGCATGACCTCGACCGGCTTGACCCAGCGTTCGGACGAAGAGCGCGGCCGGTCCGGCGCATCGACCTGCGTGGAGTTGGCGATGCACAACATGCCATCGTGCGCGGAGTGGAAGCTTGCCTCGGAATATTGCGCCGGGTTCGATCCGACCAGCGGGATGTCACGCTCATAGGCAAGCGCGATCAGGTCTTCTTCGGAGGCGTCCTCCTCGGGTTCACCGGTACGCGTGATCTCGATGTAGAGACGGTCGCCGAACAGGCCCTGCAGGGTATCGCAATAGCGCTCCGCCTGCTCGGGTCGGTCGTCGGCATAGAGCCGCGCCAGCGCGCCCTCATTGCCGCCGGTCAGGCAGATCAGGCCATCGGTATGGCCGCGCAGCGATTCCAGCTCGACATGGGGATCGAGTTCGAGCGGGCGGTCGAGGTGGGCACGGCTGACGAGGCGGCACAGGTTGAGCCAGCCGTCGTCGTTCTGGGCGAACAGGGCCAGCCAGTCGATCGGGAGGTCCTGCCCCTGCGCAACCGCACCGGGTCGGGCGACGGCAAGGAACGTGCCGACAACGGGCTGCACGCCTGCGTCCATGCAGGCACCGGCGAAAGTCGGCGCACCGTAAAGGCCATTGCGGTCGCAGATGGCGATGGCGGGAAACTTGCGTTCCTTGGCCAGCTTGGCGATCGCCTTGGGGTCGATCGAGCCGTCCAGCATCGTGAAGCTTGAGAAGATGCGAAGCGGGACGAAAGGCGAGAACGACATAATGGGAATTTAGGCATCGCGCGCCCGCGCGATCAAGGCCGCGCTGGGGACAAAGCGGGGGATAGCGCGCATTGCCGAAACGGGAATTTGCCAGAGCGGGAATTGCGAACGCTTGCCCGGCCTCCGCGCAATCGCGGAACGCGCCTGCCGGATCAGAGCAGCGCCTCGATGTCCTTTTCGAGGCTTTCCGGCTTGTCGGTCGGACTGAACCGTCGCACGACCTTGCCATCCCGGTCGATCAGGAACTTGGTGAAGTTCCATTTGATCTTCTTCGTGCCCAGCACACCGGGTGCTCCTGCCTTGAGCCAGTCGAACAACGGGTCCGCTCCCGGGCCGTTGACCTCGATCTTGCCCATGAGCGGGAACGAAAGGCCGAAATTCACTTCGCAGAATTCGGCGATTTCGTCGGCAGAGCCCGGCTCCTGCCCACCGAACTGGTTGCAGGGAAAGGCGATCACTTCGAAGCCGCGGTCGCCGTACTTGCGCCAGAGCGCTTCGAGCCCCCTGTACTGCGGGGTGAAGCCACACTTGCTCGCCGTGTTGACCACCAGCAGGACCTTGCCCGCCTTGTCGGCAAGGCTGATCTTTTCGCCGTTGGGAAGTGTCGCATTGAAATCTGCGATAGTCTTCACGGTACCGGCCTCTTCATCGCTGATCAGTTTCAAGGAAGTGCTTTGCGGACGCCCATTCCACAGCAAGGCGAGGCCGGCAGTCAGCCGGCCTCAAGCCGTAACAGCAGATCAGTCGGGGCTTTTCGGGAAATCGGCGCGGCGGAAAAGCGCACGGATTTCGCCGATCGACAGGCGGTGATCGCCTTCCTTCTGGATGGCGTATTCATTCTGCTTTTCCGCAGGCAGATCCATCACGAAATCGATCAGCTGGGCCACGGTGCCGCGACGGATCGTCTTGAACCGGTGAAACAGACCGCCCCCATCGGCACATTTGTGCAATTCCGCCGAATCATTCCAGCCGAAACCGCGCGGCGCCTCCGGTTCACCCTGGATCGTGGAGGGAGTGTCGCTCATCTGCGTGGTCCTTTCGTTTTCCCTGTGGTTTTCGTTCAACTTGGGCATTGGCCGCAGCGAAATCAACGCAGATCCTTGCGGCGTCCTGCAATGATGCAGGCCCCGGAGTTGCAAGGCTATTGCAGCACACCGTCATGCAGCCGCACGACGCGGTCCATGCCCTGTGCCAGCCGTTCGTTGTGCGTGGCGACCAGAGCGGCGCTGCCCTGCCCGCGCACAAGGCGCAGGAACTGGTCGAAAACCTTGTCCGCAGTCGCCTCGTCGAGGTTGCCGGTCGGTTCGTCAGCCAGCACCAGCCGCGGCCGGTTGGCCAGGGCACGGGCCACCGCGACACGCTGCTGCTCACCGCCGGAAAGCTTGCTCGGGCGATGTTCAAGGCGTTGACCAAGACCGAGTGCGCCCAGCAGTTCGCGCGCGCGCTCCTCGCATTCCTCGCGCGGCTTGCCGGTGATCAGTTGCGGCAGCACGACATTCTCGATCGCGTTGAAATCGGGCAGCAGGTGGTGAAACTGGTAGACGAAGCCGATGTGGTCGCGCCGCACCCAGGCGCGTTCGTCCTTGCCCAGCTTGGAAGCATTGATCCCGGCGATCTCGATGTGGCCGCCAAAGCCCCCTTCGAGCAGACCGATTGCCTGCAGCATCGTCGACTTGCCCGAGCCCGACGGGCCCAGCAGCGCCACGATCTCTCCGGGACGGATCACCAGGTCGACGCCGCGCAGCACGTCGATGGTCACGCCGCCCTGCTCGAAGCTGCGGGTCAGTTTCTCGATGCGCACGACCGGGGCGCCGCGCTCGGCGCCGACGTGCGGTTCCTCGAGGTTCACCGGATCACTCATAACGCAGCACCTGCACGGGATCGGTGCTCGCCGCCTTGAAGGCCGGGTAGAGCGTGGCGAGGAAACTGAAGGCCAGCGCCATCAGGCAGATCACGGTTATCTCCACCGGATCGGAACGGGCCGGCAATTCGGTCAGGAAGCGGATCGAAGGGTCCCACAGGTTCTGTCCGGTCACGATTTCCACGAGGCGCACGATCGGCTGGCGGAAATAGAGGAAAACGAAGCCCAGGATCACGCCTGCCCCGGTGCCCAGTGCGCCGATGCAGAAGCCCGTCGTCACGAAGACCTTGAGCAGCGATTTTCGTGTCGCCCCCATCGTGCGCAGGATCGCGATGTCGCGCGTCTTCGCGCGCACCAGCATGATCAGCGAGGAAAGGATGTTGAACACCGCGACCAGCACGATGATCGAGAGCACGACGAACATCGCCACGCGCTCCACCGCCAGCGCTTCGAACAGCGAGGCGTTGATCGTCTTCCAGTCGGTAACGATGGCCTGCCCGGCGAGCTTGCGCTCCAGCGGAGCGAGAATCTGGTCGACGCGGTCGGGGTCGGTCGTGGTCACTTCGATCATGCCGATCGAATCGCCGGTCAGCAGCAGCGTCTGCGCGTCCTTCATCGGCATCACCACGAAGGCCTTGTCGTAGTCATAGACGCCGATCTCGAAGATCGCGGCAACCCGGTAGGCGATCTGGCGCGGCACGGTGCCGAACGGGGTCGAGCGCCCCTGCGGATTGATCACCGTGATCATGTCACCCACCTGCGCGCCCAGGTTTTGGGCAAGCTGCGAGCCGATCGCCACGTTGTTGCTGTCGGGCTGGAGCTGGCCGAGGCTGCCGGCCTTAACCTTGTCGCGCAGCCGGGCGATGTCCTGATCGGTGTTGCCGCGCACGAGGATCGCTTCGACGCGTCCGTTGAAACTGGCCAGCAGCGGCTGCTCGATCAGCGGCGTGGCGCGGGTGACGCCGGGCGTCTTGCGCACGTCCTCGAGCACGCTCTGCCAATTATCCAGCCGGCCGCCGTATGCCTGGATGATGGCGTGACCGTTCAGGCCCACGATCTTGTCGAACAGCTCTGCGCGAAAGCCGTTCATGACACTCATGACGATCACCAGCGCCGCAACGCCGAGCATGACGGCAGCCAGGCTGATGCCCGCGACGAGCGCGATGAAGCGCTCGCCCTTTCCGGGCAACATATAACGTTTGGCGATAGTCCATTCGAAGGAAGAAAGGATCAAGCGACGGGTCCGTCTGTGATCTGGTCAATGCGCAGCTGGCATTAAGGACATGAACAAGGGCTTGCAAGCCGCGGGCGAACTTGGCCGGGGACGCGATGCGACACCGGGTTTGTGCCCAACCGACAAGCCCGCTATGTGTTCCCTCGACGAGCGGGTCGTGGCGCCGTCATGACCCGGTCACGAAGCGCGCGCAGGAGGCAAAGCTGCACAAGCCTTTTCCATCCCCCTTGCAATTGCGGGCGATCCCCGCCAAATGCGCCGCAGATATTGACGCGCCAGCGGGCCGGACGACTCCATGAACCTAACTCACCCCTTTCGTGACGCCGACGGGGACAAGCTGCGCGAAGAGTGCGGCGTGTTCGGCGTGATCGGTGCCAAGGATGCGGCAAATGTTGCCGCAGCCGGGCTCCATTCCCTGCAGCACCGCGGCCAGGAGGCCGTGGGCATCACCAGTTTCAGCGGGACGGAGTTCCACTCCCACCGCGGCCTGGGCCATGTCGCCCAGGTCTTCTCGCAGAGGGAACTGGACACGCTGCCCGGCACCATGGCCTCGGGCCATGTGCGCTATTCGACGACCGGTGGATCGGGCCTGCGCAACGTGCAGCCGCTCTTCGCCGATCTCGCTGCGGGCGGCTTCTCGATCGCCCATAACGGCAACATTTCCAATGCGATGACGCTCAAGCGCGATCTCGTGTCGAAGGGGTCGATCTTCCAGTCGACCTCCGACACCGAGGTGATCATCCACCTCGTCGCGACCAGCCGTTACCCCACCCTGCTCGACCGCTTCATCGATGCCCTGCGCATGGTCGAGGGTGCCTATTCGCTGATCTGCATGACCTCCGAGGGCATGATTGCGTGCCGCGATCCGCTGGGCATCCGCCCGCTGGTCATGGGCCGTCTCGGCGATGCCACCGTGTTCGCTTCGGAAACCGTCGCCCTCGACGTGATCGGCGCGGAATTCACCCGCGCGGTCGAGCCGGGCGAACTGGTGCAGGTCGACCACAAGGGCACGATCTCCAGCCACCGTCCGTTCGGCAGCCCGGCCCCGCGCCCCTGCATCTTCGAACACGTCTATTTCAGCCGCCCCGATTCGGTGATGGATGGCCGCTCGGTCTACGGCGTGCGCAAACAGATCGGCGTCGAACTGGCCAAGGAAGCGCCGGCTCCTGCCGACATCGTGATCCCGGTGCCCGACAGCGGCGTCCCCGCCGCCATCGGCTATGCGCAGGAATCGGGCATTCCCTTCGAGCTGGGCATCATCCGTTCGCACTATGTCGGACGCACCTTCATCCAGCCGGGTGACGCTGCCCGCCATGCCGACGTGAAGCGCAAGCACAACGCCAACCGCGCCCTGGTGGAAGGCAAGCGCATCATCCTCATCGACGATTCGATCGTGCGCGGCACCACCTCGCTCAAGATCGTCGAAATGATGCGCGATGCCGGCGCTGCCGAAGTGCACATGCGCATCGCCAGCCCGCCGACCAGCCACTCGTGCTTCTATGGCGTTGACACGCCGGAACGTTCGAAGCTGCTCGCCGCGAAGATGGACATCCAGGCCATGGCCGAATTCATCAAGGCCGACAGCCTCGCCTTCGTGTCCATCGACGGCCTCTACCGCGCCGTCGGCGAAGCGAAGCGCAACAAGAAGTGCCCGCAGTTCTGCGACGCGTGCTTCTCCGGTGAATATCCGACCAAGCTGACCGACTTCACCGAACTTCGTCCGCAACAGCTTACGGCTGCGTGACCGACACGATGAGCGACACGGGAAGCGACAAGCCGTTCGAGGGGCAGATTGCGCTCGTCACCGGTGCCAGCCGCGGCATTGGCGCCGCCACCGCGCATGCTCTGGCTGCAGCGGGGGCGCATGTCGTGCTGACCGCGCGTGATACCAAGGCGCTCGAAGGTGTCGAGCAGGCGATCTTCGAAGCCGGCGGTTCGGCCACGATCGCTCCTGTCGATCTCGTGGAGCCCGACGGCATCGCCCGCCTCGCCACGGCAATCTCGCAGCGCTGGGGCAAGCTCGACATTCTCGTCGTCAATGCCGCGATCCTGCCGGAGCTGACTTCGGTGGCGGACATCGACCAGAAGGCTTTCAACAAGGCCCTGACGACCAACGTACTGGCTACCCAGGCGCTGATCGCCAATTTCGACCCGCTTCTGCGCAAAAGCGCCGATGCCCGGGTGATCGGCATGACCACCACGGTCGCAGGCCAGCCCCGTGCGTTCTGGGGCGCCTACGGGGCGTCAAAGGCCGCCTTCGAGGTCCTTCTGGACTGCTACGGCCAGGAAACCGCCAAGGTTTCGAAGGTCCGCGTCGCCATCGTCAATCCCGGAGCCACCCGCACCGCGATGCGCGCCCGCGCCTATCCCGGCGAAGCGCCCGCTTCGGTCAAGGCGCCCGAAGTGGTGGCCGACCGTCTGGTTGCGCTGCTTGGTGAACCGTTCCCTACGGGACATCGCGAGACCGTTAACCAGCCGGCTTAAGTCCCCGTTAACCCCTGCCTGCGATCTTTCGGAGTCATTCCGGGCATCTTGCCCGGTTTCCGGCTACGACAGGATTGCATCTCCATGGTAGGAACGGAACAGGACAAGTACGAGTTCGCCGCTCAGGAAGACCGCAGCGCACATCGCGTGAAGCTGACCATACCGGCCGGGCTCCGCCCGTCCGGGGGCCGCAGCTTCCAGACCGTCGTGCGCGATCTCTCCCTTTCCGGCTTCTCGGCCACGGCGGTCAGCCGCCTGCACCCCGGCACGCGCTGCTGGATCACCTTGCCGGGGATGGAATCGCTCTCGGCGAAAGTCATCTGGTGGGACAACGGCCTGACCGGCTGTGCCTTCGAGAACCTGCTGAGTCCGATCATTCTCGAGAATATCGTCTCGCGCTGGTCGGACGACCCGACCTACCGCAACTGACGGATCGGGAAACCGCGCCCGTTCAGCCGCGCTTGACCAGCGTGACTTGCGCGACGTCGATCCCGCCGCCGCGAAAGCCGCCCTCGCAATACATCAGGTAGAAGCGCCAGAGCCGCACGAAGCGCGCGTCGAAGCCGGACGGGAGCCGACCTTCCTCGACCGCCGCATCGAAATTGCGCCGCCATTCGCGCAAGGTCTTCGCATAGTCGAGACCGAAGCTGGTGCGGTCCTCCCACGAGAGCCCGCGTTCCTCGGCCAGCCGGTGGAATTCCGATTCCCGGATCAGCATGCCCCCGGGGAAGATGAAGGTCTGGATGAAGTCCGCGCTGCGCGCATAGCCTTCGAAGATCTCGTCGCGCATCGAGATAAGCTGGAGCCCGGCCCTGCCCCCGGCCTTGAGATTGCGCGCAATGCAGTCGAGGAAATCGGGCCAGTACTCGCGCCCCACCGCCTCGACCATCTCGACCGAAACGACCGCGTCGTACTGGCCGCCTTCGTCGCCAAGGCCGACATCGCGATAGTCCTGCTTGCGGAAATCGACGGTTCCGTTCTCGATCTCCCAGCGCCCGCGCGCATAGGCCAGCTGCTCGTCGGACAGGCTGATCGCATCGACGTGGACGGCCTCGTTCCCGGCCATGAAGGCCGCCAGGGTGCCCCAGCCGCAACCGATCTCCAACACCTTGTCGTCAGGCGCGAGATCGAGGCGCTCGACGATCGCTGCAACCTTGTTCGACTGCGCCATGTCGAGCCGGGTAACGAACTGGCTCAGCGCGTTTGGCCCGTCATCGGGTACCGCGAAGATGCCGCTCGAATAGAGCATCGTCTCGCCCAGCCACTCCTCGTAGAAGTCGTTTCCAAGGTCGTAGTGGGCATGGATGTTTCGCAGCGAACCGGTGCGGGTGTTGCGATGCAGCCAGTGGACCAGCCGCGTCAGCAACCGCCATGGGCCATGGGCGCGGCCCGAATTGCCAAGCGATACGGCATTGTCCATGAACAGCGCGAACAGCGGCACCGGATCGGGACTTTCCCACTCCCCCGCATCCCACGCCTGGTACCAGCCGACCGAACCGGCCGTCGCCAGGCGTAGGATCGCGCGCCACGAATTGATCTTCACGACGGCATCGAAGCCGGACTCGCGCCCGCCCAGCAAGCGCGTCTCGCCCGAGGGCAACGTGGTCAAGATGGAGCCGCGGTCGAGGCCGCGGTCGATCTCGTCGAGGACCCGTTTGACGCCGCCCGACCAGAGCCGGGCGAACCATTGCGGTCCCACGCCAATGGCGCGGCCGCCTTCCACGAGTTCCTCACCCCTCCCGGAAACTGGCGCGTTCATGTGTTTGATATGAACACAAACTCACGGCGGGGCAATCCATCAGCAACCTTTGCAGTCAGCCTTTTGCCTTCTCCCAGGCCGCCAGCGCCCGCTCCCGGGCAGCACGATGTTCGATAATCCGCGCCGGATAGCCCTTGGGCCGGTACATCGGCCCCGGATCGTGGACCTCGGCATCGGGCAGGTCCGCAAGTTCCGGCACCCATTCGCGGATATAGGCAGCCGCGTCGAATTTCTCCGACTGGGAGAGCGGCGCCATGATCCGCACGAACATGTTGGAATCGACGCCCGATCCGGCCGTCCACTGCCAGTTTACCGCGTTCGAGGCATAGTCGGCGTCGACCAGTGTATCCCAGAACCACCGCTCCCCTTCCTGCCAGTCGATCAGCAGGTGCTTGATGAGGAAACTGGCCGCGATCATCCGCACGCGGTTGTGCATCCAGCCGGTATGCCAGAGCTGGCGCATCCCGGCATCGACGATGGGGTAACCGGTCCTGCCCTTCTGCCAGGCGCGAAGATCCTCCTGCGCCTCCTTTCCGGAGCGCCAGGGGAAGTTGTCGAAGGTATCCCGTGCCGAACGGCTGCCATAGTCGGGAAACTGCAGGATTACGTTCTGCGCATAGTCGCGCCAGCCGATCTCGCCCAGGAAGGTGGCGACCGACCCGCCCGCCGACGCGGTTGCATGCCAGACCTGCGCCGGAGAAACTTCGCCGAAGTGCAGATGCCCAGACAGGAACGAAGTGCCCTCCACCGCCGGCAGGTTCCGCTGCCCTTCGTAGCGCGAGGCTTGATCGACAAAGGCGCGCAGGCGCTTCTTCGCGCTGTCCTCGCCCGGCTCCCACATGTCGCGCATGCCGCCCGCCCAGTCGGGCTGGGTCGGCAGCAAACCCCAGTCGTCGAGCGTATCGGATGCAGGCCAGCTATCGGGCGCTGCAATCTTCTGCGGCCGGCGCTGCGGTTCGGGCGGCGGCATACGCTCGCTCAGCGCCCGCCAGAACGGGGTGTAGATCTTGTAGGGGTTCCCAGAGCCCGTCGTGACCGTTCCGGGCGGGGCAAGATAGTTCCCGTGATGCAGATGCAGGGTCAGGCGCTTGCCGACGCCTTTCTCCGCATTGCGCCACCACGGCTCGTAATGGTGCAGGGCATGGACTTGGCTGGCGCCGGTCTCCTGCGCCAGCGCCGCCAGCACGTCCTCGCACTTGCCCTTGCGCAGGATCAGCCGCGAACCCTTTTCCCGCAAGGTAGCATCGAGGCTTTCCAGGCTGTAGTGCAGCCACCAGCGCGAAGCGCCGCCCATGGCCCGGTGCCTGGGCGTCTCGTCGTCGAGGACATAGACCGGCACGACCGGGCCCAGGGCAGCGGCTGCGGCCAGTGCCGCCTGGTCCGACAGCCGCAGGTCACGGCGAAACCAGACGATGACAGGAGGGTGAGAATTGGCTGACGATTGGGCTGACATGGGACCGGAACGCGATTGCATCAGAGACGTTCCTTGACCCTATGGTAGGCGCAGACAAATCCGCAAGCTTTCCGAGTTCCAGTTACCGGATCGATCCGCGGAAGGCACTGATCGCCGCAGGCCTGTGCTGGCTCGGCCTCGCGATGATGGTCTGGGCGGTCGAGACGGGACACATTACCGCGATCGACAAGGCCGGCCTGCTGTTCTGGCGTGACAGCGACTTGCGCCCGGTCGGGCCGACGCGCCTGCTCGAAGCGGTGCGCGACGTCACTGCCCTGGGTGGCACCCTGCTGCGCAACCTGTTCACGCTTTGCGCCGTCGTCGCCCTGCTCTTCCTGAAGCTGCGGCGCGAAGCCGCTTTGCTGGCCCTGACCGTAATCGGCGGCCTGATCGCGAACAGTACGGCCAAGATCCTGGTCGGCAGGCCAAGGCCGGAAATCGTGCCCCATCTCACCGAGGCCGGCGGGATGAGCTTTCCCAGCGGCCACAGCTTCAACTCCGCCGTCGTCTATATCGCCATGGCCCTTGCCTTCGCGGCGCTGAGCCCGCGGCAATCGGTACGCATGACGGTGATCGCTGGCGCCGTGCTGGCCAGCATGGCGATTGCCTGGAGCCGGGTCTGGCTTGGAGTCCATTGGCCGAGCGACGTCATCGCGGGATGGCTGGGCGGCGCAGGCTGGGCCTTCGCCGCCTCTGCCCTGCTCTATCGGCCCGCACAGATGACGGCCGATCGCCTGGAACACGCGGAGCGCGATTGAAATTGCGCCGCGCCAGGATTCGAAATTGGAGAAGTAGTCGCGGCACCCCTTCGGGGCCGCCCATGAGCGCGGGGTGAGAGCGGCCCTCGGGCCGCTCTCACCCCGGCGTCATCAGTCCATCAGCCCGTGCGCTGCGTCCTTTTCCTCGACGGTCCAGGTCTGGCCCTTCGAGAGCAGCTTGCCGAGGTTGGCAGTCTTGCCTTCGATCAGCTTCGCGCGTTCGGCCACGACTTCGCCTTCGAAGGTCGGACGCGGATCGTCGTAGATCACGCCCAGCGCCATCGGGAACGGACCGAAGGGCATTTCGACCAGCATGTGCGCAAGGCCACGGTTCTTCACGTTGTGAACCGCAACGTCGGCTGCCTGCCAGTCACCGTCGACGACATCTACGACCTTGAGGGTCAGCGTGTCATGATCGAGCGAAAGGCCCTTGGTACCCTTGGCGAAAAGCAGCGGCTCACCGTCGGTGCACCAGATCTGGTTCTCGGCTGCCACCCCCTTGGCGGTGAAGTCGTCGAAGCGATCCTTGTTGTAGACGATGCAGTTCTGGAAGATCTCGATGAAGGCCGCCCCCTTGTGGGCGTGGGCCGCCTTGAGCACTTCGGGCAGGTCCTTCGAGACGTCGTAACCGCGCGCCACGAAGCGAGCGCCCGAACCCAGCGCGAAGGCGCAGGGCAGTGCCGGCCGGTCGACCGAGCCGACCGGCGACGTCGGCGAGCTGGTGCCGACGCGGCTGGTGGGCGAGTACTGGCCCTTGGTCAGACCGTAGATCTCGTTGTTGAACAGCATGATCTGACAGTCGAGATTGCGGCGCAGCACGTGCATTGTGTGATTGCCGCCGATCGACATGCCGTCACCGTCGCCGGTGACCAGCCATACGTCGAGCTCGGGATTGGCGAGCTTGATGCCGGTGGCGAAGGCCGGGGCGCGGCCGTGGATCGTGTGGAAGCCGTAGCTTTCGACGTAGTACGGGAAGCGGCTGGAGCAGCCGATGCCCGAGACGAACACGGTGTTCTTCGGATCGGCGCCGATCATCGGAAGGGTGCGCTGCACGGCCTTGAGGATCGCGTAGTCGCCGCAGCCGGGGCACCAGCGGACTTCCTGATCGGATTCCCAGTCCTTGAGCGTGGTCTGGATGGGGGTCATGTCGTTCATGGCTCAGGCCTCCGGATTCGGGAGCTGGGTATCGTTGACGGGCACTTCGCCTTCGGCATGGCCGGGCACGCCATCGAAGAAGGATGCAATGGCTTCCTCGATCTCGGCGATGGCGAAAGGCTGGCCGCTGGTCTTGTTGAGCGGCACGGCATCGACCAGGAACTGGTCGCGCAGCACGGTCTTGAACTGGCCGGTGTTCATCTCGGGGACGAGCACCTTCTCGAAACCGGCAAGCAAGTCGCCCATGTTGGCCGGCAGCGGCCAGACGTGGCGGACGTGGATGTGGCTGACGTCGTAGCCCTTGCGGCGCGCACGACGCACCGCCTGGTGGATCGGACCGTAAGTCGAACCCCAGCCGACCACCGCAAGCCTGCCCTTCTCGTTGCCGAGGCAGACATCCTGTGCAGGCACGGCCGCGGCAATGCCATCGACCTTCGCCTTGCGCGCATCGGTCTGGGCCTGGTGCGTCGCGGGCGAATAGTCGAGGTCACCGGTGTCGATGGCCTTCTCGATGCCGCCGACGCGGTGCATCAGGTCGGCAGTGCCGGGCTTGATCCACGGACGCACACCACGCTCGTCCCGCTTGTAGGGAAGAACCTTGCCGTCCGGGTTGTTGGTGTCCTCGAGGAACTTGACCGGGAACGGTTCGAAGGTCGACGGATCGGGCACCAGCCACGGCTCCGAAGCATTGCCGATATAGCCGTCGGTCAGCAGCATGACCGGGGTCATGAACTGGGTGGCGATGCGGCAGGCCTCGATGGCGCACTCGAAGGCGTCGGCCGGCGAGCGGGCAGCGATAACCGGCAGCGGCGCGTCGCCATTGCGGCCGTAGACCGCCTGATAGAGGTCCGACTGCTCGGTCTTGGTCGGCAGGCCCGTCGAAGGACCGCCGCGCTGCGAGTTGACGATGACGAGCGGCAGCTCGGTCATGATCGCAAGGCCCATGGCCTCACCCTTGAGCGCGATGCCCGGGCCCGAGGACGAGGTGACGCCGAGCTGACCGGCATAGGATGCGCCGATGGCCGAGCAGATCGCAGCGATCTCGTCTTCCGCCTGGAAGGTGGTGACGCCGAATTCCTTCATCTTCACGAGGTTGTGAAGGATCGCCGAAGCCGGGGTGATCGGGTAGCCGCCGAAGAACATCGGCAGTTCCGCCAGCTGCGCACCGGCGACGAGGCCGAGCGAGACAGCTTCCGCGCCGGTAATCGTACGATAGAGGCCCGGTTCGGACGGCACCGGATCGATGTGCAGCTTCTTGAGCGGACCGGCCAGTTCGGCGGTTTCGCCATAGGCATGGCCGGCATTGAGCGCGGCGATGTTGGCATCGGCGAGGACCGGGTTCTTGGCGAACTTGGTCTTCAGCCAGTTCACCAGCGGCTCACGGTCGCGGTCGAACATCCACAGGGCCAGGCCCAGCGTCCACATGTTCTTGCAGCGCAGCGCTTCCTTGTTGCCAAGGCCGAACGGCTTCACCGCCTCGAGCGTCAGCGCCGAGATGTCGAAGGCGAGCACGTCCCACTTGGCGAGGCTGCCATCCTCGAGCGGGCTGGTCTCGTACTTCGCCTTGTCGAGGTTGCGCTTGGAGAACTCGCCGGTGTCGGCAATGACGAGACCGCCGGGCTTGAGCGCCTGGACATTGGTCTTCAGAGCGGCCGGGTTCATCGCCACGAGCACGTCGGGCGCGTCGCCCGCGGTCGTGATCTCGCTCGAACCGAAGTTGATCTGGAAAGCCGAGACGCCGAACAGCGTCCCCTGCGGTGCGCGAATTTCCGCCGGGAAGTCCGGGAAAGTCGCCAGATCGTTACCTGCCAGTGCGGTCGACAGCGTGAACTGACCGCCGGTGAGCTGCATACCATCGCCCGAGTCGCCAGCGAAGCGCACGACGACGGCTTCGGGCGATGCTTCCTGCACGGAAGCCGGCTTTTCCTGTTCGGCTGTAATTGATGCCATCATTTTCCTCTTCGGCTGCACGCCGGAACTGCTCTTGCCTCTGTGCACGTGGGCTTTCCGGGGCCCGGGTGCAATTTAGAAAATCTCTCAGGCGGACAAACCTGTCATTTCCGCAAGAGAACCATAAAAGACGCTAGTCAAGAGCATCGCCTTCGGTCATTCTCTGTTTCATGCGTTGCGCGGACCGGCTATTGCAGCATCCCTTCTCTCCCGCCGCATCCCCTCATAACCCACGGAATCCTTATTCTCGATGAACGATTTCTCGTCCCTGCCCTATCGCCCCTGCGTCGGCGTCATGCTCGTCAACGCTGACGGCAAAGTGTTCGTCGGCAAGCGGATCGACACCAAGGAAGGCGACTGGTGGCAGATGCCCCAGGGCGGCGTCGACGACGGCGAGGATCTGCGCGAAGCGGCCCTGCGCGAGCTTCACGAGGAAACCGGCGTAACGGAACGGCACGTGACGATCCTGAGCCGCACCAAGGAAGAACTGCTCTACGACCTGCCCGACGAACTGTTGGGCAAGCTCTGGAAGGGCAAGTACCGCGGCCAGCGCCAGCACTGGTTCCTCGCCCGCTTCGAGGGCAGCGATGAAGACGTCGATCTCGAGGCGCACAATCCGCCCGAATTCTGCGACTGGAAATGGGTCGAGGCCGCCCTGCTTCCGGACCTCATCGTGCCATTCAAGAAGCGCGTCTATCGCTCTGTCGTTGAAGAGTTTCGCGCGCTGATCTGAGCGCGCTCAACACGCACGCTCTCACCTGACATATTGGCGCACATCGGCCGTCATGCTGAAGACGTTTCAGCGTAACGGCCAGCATGCGATCAGTTTTCGCTGACGATGGGCTTGGGCGTCACGGCCTCGGCAGTGACCATGCGCGGGCTTGGCCCCTTGGCGATGGCCGCAGCGAGCTTTTCCGTGGCCGCGCAGGAATTGCCGCAAAGCGTTTCGAGCCGGGCGAGGTTGCGGGTCGCCTTTTCGGTCGCGCCCTTTTCGGCCAGCGCCATGCCTTCACCGGCAAGCGCATCGAGATTGCGCGGGTCGGAGGCCAGCACCATGCGATAGTAGTGCACGGCCTTGCCCTGCATGCCGGTGCGCCGGGTGGCTTCGGCCAGCGCGACCAGCACCGAGACATCGCCCGGTTCGACGGTCAGCGCCGCTTCATAGGCATCGATCGCGGCCTGCAGCTTTCCGGAAGAGACGGCGGCGCGTCCTTCGCTCATGAGCTTCGCGGCACGCGGATCGAGCGCCTCCGAGGGTTCGGAGAGGATGGCGCTGGAAGAAACGGCAACGAGAAGCGAAAGAGCAATGGCAGCGGGCGTGTAACGCATCAGCATGTCCTTGGCCGAGGGTTTCGTCCTCATCATGGGGATTACGCTATCATACGCAAGTCATACGTGCGACGAAAAAGCCGTCGGTCCCGTCATGATACGGTGAGAGGCGCAGGCCGGAGCCGCGCTCGGTTCCGGCGGCAAGCGCCGGGATGTCGGCCCGCCAACCGGGCTTGCGGGCCAGGAAGCCGCTCGCCTGATCGGCCCCTTCCTCGTCCAGCAGCGAGCAGGTCACGAAGACGAGGCGTCCACCGGGCCGGACCAGCCCCGCCGCAACATCGAGCAGGCGCGACTGGATCGCGACATAGCGTTCGAGCTGCCTGGACGTGAGACGCCAGCGCGCTTCCGGGTTGCGTCGCCAGGTGCCGGTTCCCGAACAGGGCGCATCGACAAGCACCGCATCGGCCTTGCCGTGCCAAGGCGCCAGCGCCTCGACCTCGCGGCCGGGATAGAGCAGGACGGTCTCGACCATCGTCACCCCCGCGCGTTCCGCCCGCGGAGCCAATCGCGACAGGCGCGTGCGGTCGGCGTCGCAGGCGATGAGCTTGCCCCGATTTTCCATCGCTGCCGCCAGCGCAAGGGTCTTGCCGCCGGCCCCGGCGCACAAGTCGATCACCGTCTCGCCCGGCTTTGCCGCTACCGCCTCGCAGGTCAGCTGCGATCCGGTGTCCTGCACCTCGATGGCACCCGCCACATAGGCATCGGACTGCTCGATGCGGGTTTCGGGCGGATAGCGCCAGCCATGCGCGGCGACGGTCCGCTCGCCGCCCTGAGGCAGGGCCACGCGCCCTGCCCGCAGCGTATTGACGCGAACGTCGAGCGGCGCGCGGTCGAGCAAAGAAGCCGCGTCGTCTGGCATCACCCCGCTGGCAGCAAGGCGATCCTGCAACCAGCCGGGCGCGATCCCGCCTTCGGCCCTTGGCTCATCCGGTTCGACAGGCGCCGGGGCATGGCGCGATCCGTCGAACAGGGAGGCGATGACGGGGTCCTCGGCTGCGACACGCAACATCGCCGCGCGGCCGGTCTCGGGCACTTCGCCGCAGGCCCTGATCGCCCGGTAGGCCAGCTCGCGCACGGCCCTGCGGTCCTTGCTGCCGGCAAAGCGGCGCGCACGGAACCAGTCGGCGATCAGCCGGTCGGCAGGCGCGCCATTGGCGCGCGCGGCGGCAATCACGAGATCGAGGATCTCGATCGCGGCCTGAACGCGGGCGGCGGGCGTCATCGCCCGCCCCTCAACGCGACGGGTAGTTCGGCGCCTCGCGGGTGATGGTGACGTCGTGGACGTGGCTCTCGCGCAGGCCGGCATTGGTGATGCGCACGAACTGCGCGTTCTTGCGCATGTCCTCGATGGTGGCCGAACCGGTGTAGCCCATGGCAGCCTTCACACCGCCCACGAGCTGGTGGATGACATCCTTGGCCGGGCCCTTGAAGGCCACCTGACCCTCGATGCCTTCGGGCACGAGCTTCATCTGGTCCTTGATATCGCCCTGGAAATAGCGGTCCGCCGATCCGCGACCCATCGCGCCGACCGAGCCCATGCCACGGTACGACTTGTAGGCGCGTCCCTGATACAGGAACGTCTCGCCCGGGGCTTCCTCGGTACCGGCCAGCATCGAGCCGACCATGATCGTCGAGGCACCGGCGGCAAGCGCCTTGGCCGCATCGCCAGAAGTACGCAGACCGCCATCGGCGATGACCGGGACGCCCGACTTGTCGGCTTCCTCTGCGGCATCCATGATCGCGGTCAGCTGCGGCACGCCGACACCGGCGACGACGCGGGTGGTGCAGATCGAGCCGGGGCCGATACCGACCTTCACGCAGTCCGCACCGGCATCGATCAGCGCACGGGCCGCTTCGGCCGTGGCGATGTTGCCGGCAATGACCTGTGCCGAGTTCGACAGCTTCTTCACGCGCTCGACGGCCAGCGCGACGTCCCTGTTGTGGCCATGCGCGGTGTCGATCACGACGACATCGCATTCAGCGGCTAGCAGCGCCTCGGTGCGCTCGAAGCCCTTGTCGCCCACGGTCGTTGCCGCAGCAACGCGCAGGCGGCCGGCGGCGTCCTTGGTGGCGTCGGGATACGTGACGGCCTTCTCGATGTCCTTGACCGTGATCAGGCCGACGCAATGGAAGGAATCGTCGACGACCAGCAGCTTTTCGATGCGGCGGTGGTGAAGCAGGCGGCGCGCCTCTTCCTGCGAAACGCCGACCTGAACCGTCGCGAGGTTCTCATGGGTCATGAGCTCGCGGACCGGCTGGTTCGGGTTGTCGGCGAAGCGCACGTCGCGGTTGGTCAGTATGCCGACCAGCTTGCCCGGACCTTCGACGACCGGGATGCCGCTGATGCGGTTGGCAAGCATGATCGCCTGTGCCTCGCCAAGCGTCGCATCGGGCGAAATCGTGATCGGGTTGACCACCATGCCGCTTTCGAAGCGCTTGACCGCGCGGACCGCGGCACACTGTTCCTCGATCGTGAGGTTGCGGTGAAGAACGCCGATGCCGCCCATCTGCGCCATGACGATCGCCATGTCGGCTTCGGTAACGGTATCCATCGCCGAGGAAATGACCGGGATGTTGAGACCGATTTCGCGGGTGAGACGCGTGCGGGTATCGGCCTGGGTCGGGACGATGTCGGACTTTGCCGGACGCAGCAGGACGTCGTCGAAAGTAAGTCCGAGCTGGATTTCCATGTGTGCCACCATGCCTTGTGCGGGGGAGAATCGTGGCGGCCCATGTAATCAAAGGTGCCCAATTGGGCTAGTGCCTGATTTCGCCAAGGTGGCACGGATTGCCGGTCAACCGGCACCGGGCTCCACCGGCACCTTGCGCAGATCCCCGAACCAGCGACCGAGCGCAGTCAGCATCTTCACGTCCTGGACGGCCCCGCCCAGTTCGATGGGATGCGAAAGATCGTCGCTAGGTCTATGATAATCCCCGTCGAAAAAGGCGCGCATCCGGTCGATGTCGCCATAGGCGGTGGTCACCATGACAGTGGGAATGTCATGCTGCAGCAGGGCCCAACCGTCCTGACGCTTGACGAATTCGTTGGCGTCGTCGTTGTCCCGCAGGCGAAATTTCTCTGCCTTCGCGACCTTGGCGATATCCGCATCGAGCGCGGTCATCCCGCGCCCGACAATGGCGAAGGGCGTGCCCTTGGGGGCAATGGCAACCGAATCGATGTTGAAGGCCGCAACGATCCGGGTGAGCGGGAGCGGCGGATTCTCGGCGAAGGCATGGGCGCCCAGCAGGCCCAGTTCCTCTGCCGTCGTTGCCAGGAAATAGACATCGCGGTCGAGCGGCTGGCCCCGGGCAAGACGGCGTGCCACTTCTGTCATCGCCGCAACCCCGCTGGCATTGTCGACCGCGCCATTGCAGATCCGGTCCTCCGAGGTCGGCTCGCCGCATTCGCCGAAGTGATCCCAGTGCGCCACGTAGAGCACGGCGCCGGCCTCGGGATGGCGTCCGGGCAGCTTGCCGATCAGGTTGTGCGTATGGATCGTGGTTTCGCGCGTCGTCGCCTCGAGCGAGGCTGTCAGGTCGAGGGTGATCGACGCGAAGTCTTCCGCATCGGCCAGTTTCTCCAGCCCTTCGAGGCTTTGCGAAGTACCCTTGAGCAGGGTCGTCATGTCTTCGCGGGTGATGAATGCCTCAAGGTCACCGCCGATCGCATCGTCGGACAGTGCGTAACCGGAGCGCTTGCGACGCGCGGCGACCTGCTCGAGGCTGCGATCGCCGTCGAGCACGGTCAGCACTGCCGAGGCGCCAAGTGCCAGCAGTTCGTTCTGCCGCTCGCTGTCGGGGCGGCTGCCGTCGAGGATCACCGCGATCCGGCCCGCCAGTTCGTTGCGGGTAAACGCGTCGCCACGCACCCGGCCGACGAAAAGCAGCGGCGCATTGCGCACGAGGCTGCGATGACCCGAGGTCAGCACCAGCACGTTGTGCGGCGAAATGGCGGTGCGATAGCCCTTGCGCTGGAAAGTCGCGTTGGAGGCTGCCGGTTCGCGCGCAACGAGCGTGACCGGCATGAACCATTCGTTGCCCGGATCGTTTGTTCCGGAAACGAGGCCGATGTCGAACCACTGCCTCGCGATGTAGCGCAAGGTCTTCGCCTCGCCCTCGGTACCCGGCTCGCGTCCGTCGAAATCGTCGCTGGCGAGCACCTTGATCTGGGCGAGAAGTTGGGCCTGGATCTCGCGGTCGACCCGCGAGCTTGCAGCGAGTGCGGGGACAGGCGCGGACGCAAAAGCAACGAAAAGCAGGCCAAGAGCGATAGCCCTGATCGTTCGCATCGAACCTGTCACTGGACCCCAATTCATTGCTGCTCTTCTATACGACGTAAATTCCGCAAGTCTCAGAAAACTTCGCGATCCCAGTCGTTTTTGCCCGTCCAGGGGCCACAGCGTTGCAGCAGTGCCGCACGCACGGGAGGGAACCGACGGCAGGCAATTCAATTTCACTTTCGATAGCAGTCCGGATAGGCAGGTTCGATCCTGCCGGTCCGGTGCCCGGCTGGATGGCGTAACGGGCGGGAAAGGATAACAAATCATGCGGCTGAACCGGTTCGATCCTGCAAATATCAAGGTCCGCCGGGGCGGTGGCGGCGGCTTTCCCGGTGGCGGTGGAGCCAAGCTGGGTTGCGGCTCGATTGTCCTCGTCCTGATCGGCGCTTTCGTCTTCGGGCTCGATCCGGCGCAGATGCTCGGCACCATTAGCGAAGTGCAGCAACAGCAGCAGCCTTCGACAGACAGCCGCGCGGCCCCGGGCGATGCCACCGCGATCTGCGAAGCCAATGCCTATTCGCTGGAAGCGTGCAACGCGCTCGATTCGCTAAACCGGACATGGCAGCCGCTGTTCGCGCAGGCGAACATCCCGTTCGACCAGCCGACGCTCAACTTCTTCACCGGCGGCACCCGAACCGGCTGCGGCGCGGCGCAAAGCGCAATGGGACCATTCTATTGCCCGGCCGACCGGGGCATCTACATCGACATCTCCTTCTACGACCAGCTCGACCGCCAGCTCGGCGCGCGCGGCGACTTCGCCCGCTACTACGTGATCGCCCATGAATACGGTCACCATGTGCAGAGCCTGCTCGGCCTCGACCGGAAGGTTCGCAGCGCGCAGCAGCAGAACCCCTCACAGGCGAATGCCCTGTCGGTGCGCATGGAACTGCAGGCGGACTGCTACGCGGGCGTCTGGGCCGGCAAGCATGCCGACCTGATCGAACCGGGCGACATGGAGGAAGGCATGACCGCCGCCAGCGCCATCGGTGACGATGCCCTGATGCAAGGGGCGGGCCGCTCGGTCAGCCCGGAGAGTTTCACCCACGGCAGCAGCGTCCAGCGCATGAAGTGGTTGCGGCGCGGGATCGAGACCGGGAACGAGGACGCCTGCGATACGTTCAATCAGCAGTAGGGGAGACGGCTGGGCCCGGTCTCCCGCGCGGAACTGGCCTGGAGGATTGAAGTGCTCAGATCGTGTTTCCTGGTAACCGTGGCCGCCGCGCTCTCGCTCGGCCATGCAGAGGCTCGCAGCCAGGACAAGCCGATCACGGACAGCGACCCCGACGTCATGGACGTGGCCAAGACGCCCACCACCGACCTCAACATCACCAAGGAAGAAATTCCGCCCATCCTGATCGAGGCGATCGACAAGCCCTACGACCTGACAGACCTTGGCAGGTGCAAGCAGCTGATTGCCGCGGTGGAGCGGCTCGACGCGATCCTCGGACCCGACATGGACCTGCCGCAGGAGGCCCGCGACCGGGTCAGCGCCGGTCGCGTCGCCAAGTGGGTGGTCAGCTCATTCATTCCTTTCCGCGGGCTGATCCGCGAACTGTCAGGCGCCAATGCCCAGGAGCGCGCCGTGCGCACCGCCATCCAGGCGGGCCTCGCCCGTCGCGGCTTCCTCAAGGGAGTCGGCGCGCAGCGCGGCTGCGCCTACCCCGCCTCACCCGCAACGCCCAAGGTGATCAACGCCTATCTCGCCCAGAACGAGAAGGATGATGACAAGAAGGACGACGACAGGAAGGCGCAGGAAGAGCGCAAGGATGAGGAAAAGCAGGACGACAAGGCGCAGGAGACGACAAGCGCCGGCGTTCCCATCGTTTCCGAACCGGTCGTCCAGAAGATTCCCTGATCAAACGCGAGAGCTTGCCCTGCCCGGCCCGGATCAGCTCTTGCTCACACCCATACCCCTGCGCGCCCGCTCGATTTCCCGGTCGAGGTCGAGCAGGATCTCGCTGCGCACATCTTCCTTGATGGTGCGGTCGGTGACGACTGCCGCGCGGGCGGACTGGAGCGACTTGATCACGGCCTTGTGAATGCCCTTCGGCTCACCCGCACAGATCCGGAGGGACCTGCTCTGGCCGTTCGCCTCTTCATCCCGCGGACTGTCGGCAGGGCAGGTTTCATCGATGACCATTTCCCTGGTCAGGACGTTCCGGCCATTTTCGTCCTTCGTCACGATGCGGATGTGGCGGACCTTGCCATCGGGCGAGACAGTCTCGCTCACTTGCGGGGCGCGGGTCAACGCCCGTGCGGCACTGCGCTCGACTTCGGCTGCGCGCCGTTCGGCCTCGGCAGCCCAACGCTCGGCATCGGCGGCGTGGCGTTCCACTTCGGCTTCGGCACGATGCAGTTCGGCTTCCTGCCGAGCCTCGGCCACGGCTGACGGCGGGGCCGGAGGAGCCGGGGGTTCAGGCGGTACCGTCACGTTGCCCGTTCCGTGCACATCGGAAACCGAAGGCGGCTCGGGCGCCTGTTGCGGTTCCGGCGGGACGGGAGGCGCCGGCGGTTCCGGCGATTCGGGAATCTCGGGCTCTTCCATCGCTGCATAGCTGACCGTCGCCGTCATCGGCACGGCCACGAGCGATACGGCGAAGAGGCTTCGCGCCAGCACGCGGCGGGCCGGCGAAATATCGTCGCAGGCCAGAGCCTTGAGGCGGTGAATGATCGGCTTGTCGCCACCCAGCGGCCCGGCGATCGGAGCCGCCAGCGTGAGGCGCGAGCCAGCGGCATAGGAAGCAATGAGCCTGCCATAACGCGCCCGAGTCTTGCGATCGCAACCGGCCATGACCCGCGCATCGCACGCCGCCTCCTGATCGCCGCGCAGCGCCCGCCATGCCGCCCATGCCAGCGGGTTGAACCAATGGAGCGCGAAAAGCGGCTGGACAGCGATAATCGCGATCAGGTCGTTGCCCGCGTGATGCTCCAGTTCATGGGCAATCGCGAAGTCGGAACTTTCGGAGTCCGTCTCGGCCAGAAACCCGGTCGGCAAAGCGACGACCTTGTCGAAGATGCCGAAGGCGAGCGGCGCGCCGGCGGCCGGGCTCTCTAAGATGCGCACGCCTTCGGCCTGCGCCACCTGTCGTGCCCCCGCCAGCAATTCGCGCCGCATGGACGCATAGCTCCAGGCACGCCAGCACAGGAATACGGCAGCACCGCCAAGCCAGAGCGCAATCAGCATACCGGCCCAGGGCACTTGCGCCAGAAGGCCGGGATCGGCCGCTGCCACAACGGGAACTGCCGTGGTGGAAGGACCCTGCCCCGCCGAAATCTCCGCAAGCTCCACCGAGGCCGGAGCCACGATCATCGCACTCGCCACGATCGGCTCAATCGTCACTTCGGGCCGCGGCAGCAGGCCCTGCGGCAGAGCCAGCGGTGGCAATAGAAAGCGCACCATCGGCAGCGCCCAGAGCGCGTAGGCCGCCGCCGGACCGAACCAGCGCCCGACCGGGCGGCGAACCACGAGCACCAGCGCCATCAGCACACCGGTCATCACAAGCGTATCGGTGAGCCACGCGATCATGACTTGAGCTCCTTCAGCAGGGCCTCGATCTCGGCAATGTCATCTTCCGTCAGTGCTTCGTTCTGCGCAAGATGGGCGAAGAGCGGAGCCGCGCGTCCGCCGAACAGGCGGTCAACGAGGCGGCGGCTTTCAGTCCCGACATAAGCTTCGCGCGCCATTTTCGGTGAATACAGGAAGCGCTTGCCGTCCGGCTCGGTAGCGACGGCCTGCTTGGCGACAAGACGCGAGAGAAGCGTCTTGACCGTCGCAAGGCTCCAGCCGCGCGGACCGCAGACTTCTTCGCAGACTTCCTGGGCGGTGAGCGGGCTGCGTTCCCACAGCGCCTCCATCACCGCATGCTCGGCTTCCGAGATGCGCTCGGGCTGCACGGACTCGTCGGACACCCTCACCTCCATCGTTTACAGATGTAATCGATTACGTCTGTAAACATGAACGCCGGATGAACGGCATCGACGGATCAGGGCAGCACTCCGATCGGATCGGGACTGCCGTCCCGGTCGCCGGAAACCGTTCCGCCCGACACAACAGTGGCATTGCCGGTCAACAGGATGCCCGAGAGATGGGGCGCAGCCATCGAGGTTCCGTCCTTGGAAGTCGTACCGGTGCTGTTCGGGACGAGCGAAACAATTCCGACGCCCGGTTCGGCCCAGTCGACGGAACCGCCATAGTTGGAGAACGAAGCCTTCCGGTCGCGCTTGTCGGATGCAGAAACGGTGTAGAGCCCGGTCCCATTCTGGTCGGCCGGAGACACCTTCCTGATGTCGACGTCCACATTATCGTTGCCTGCCGCCATCACCACGTGAAAGCCGACAGCGGCCAAATTCACAACGGCCTGGTCGAGAACGGTCGAATTGGGATCCGCGTTGAGACTAAGGTTCACAACATCGCCAGCCGTGCCAGCCGTGGCAACGTAATTGAGACCCGCCAGCACATCGGTATCCGGCGCAACGCCCAGCGAGTCGAGGACCCTTACCGATACCACCGTGGCCCCGGCCGCCACCCCGGCAATCCCGATGCCATTGCCCCTGATCGCCGCGATTGTCCCGGCAACGTGCGTGCCGTGGCCGTTGAAGTCGGCGTAGGAGACCGTGTTACCGCCAAGAGTGTCACCGGTCAGAAAGGACCTGCTCAGGCCCCCATTGATCACAAGATCGGTGTTCGGGCCGACACCGGTATCGACGACCCAGGCCAGCCTGCCATTGGGCGTCCCCGGGCCGCCCACGCGCTGGATATCCCAGGGGATCGTTTCCCCACTGCCACTGCCGCCATTGCCGCCCCCTCCTCCGCCACCGCTTCCCGGAGGTCCCCCGCGCGAAGGCATGGCCGTCGCACCGGCTTCTCCATCTGGCAAACCGACATAGTGCGCCTGCGTGCAGGAGGAGAGGTCGAGGTCCTTGTCCAGCAATTGTGCAATGGCCTGCGCCGATGCGCGGATGGCAAAGCCGTTCAGCAAGGCGGAATAGACGTGAAGGAGGCGCCCGCCAGTGGCCTGAACGGCCATGTTCGCTGCATACGTCGCGGTGATCGGTCCGGGCTTGAAGGTACACAGGAAAGTGTTCGGAACAGGATCGCCGATCTGCTGTGCCCCTGCCGGCTGCGTGGCGATGAATGCCGAAACTGCAGCGGCAACGAAAAACCTTGCTCGACCTATCATATCGCCCCTCCCGAATATCCCTGAACCCACCTCACGCCTTCTTTTTGACGCGATCAGGATAAGTCATCGGAGACAATTCGGCAATTCGGCAAGGGTATAGCGACTTGCGGACTATTGACGACAAGGGGCTGCAACCCAACGCTTGGCGCAAGCGTCTGGATCGATTCAGGTAAAGCCCCGCAGCAGCTGCGCCGGGTTCGCCTACTCCGAGACCTTTCGGAAGGTTATTTCCCGTCCGTAGCGTTCGAGCAGGAACATGCCGTCGCTCTCGAACAGGCCCGTATGGTCGAACGCCTTGAAACCGAGGTCATTGGCATGGAACGCAAAATACAGAGACTTGCCCGATGGCTGCGGCACCGGGATCGGTTCCCCGCGCACTTCGAAGATCGGCAGGGCGAGGCTTATCGAAAGAAGCTGGTCACTGTCGGAAACCGGAATCTGGATAGCGCCATCGGAAAAGTCGGCGATCGTGCCGGTCCCGTCAGCGCGTTCGACGATGGCGCTGAACAGCGAGACCGGCAGGTTGCCGTTCCCTTCGAGGTGGAGCGTCACGGCATCGGGTGCGCCCGATCCCTGCTCGGTGCCCAGCAATTCGAATTGCGGCGGCGTGGAAGGATCGCTGTTCAGGACGATGCCGCCGTCCTGTCGGGCCCAGGTTCCCATCGAATATTCGTCGACAGCGCCGTAGCTCAGCGCATAGCGGTAACGGCCATCCTCGCCCAGTTCCAGCCAGGCAGCCATTTCCGTCCGCGAACCGTCGTAAGTGCCGGCAATCGATGCAGGCTCAGCCACCTCCTGGGCGGCAGGCTCCTGCTTCGCGGCGACGGGGGCCGGGTGAAGCAGGGCAAGCAGGGGCGCGGCGGCGACCCAGGATTTCAGGATCGCCGCGCGCCCCGCCATGGTCTTAGTAAACGCGCGCCTTGGGCTTGATGTACTCGACATCGTCGGTCAGCGTGTATTCGTGGACCGGGCGATAGTCGAGACGGACTTCGCCACCCTTGCCGCCCCAGCCGTTGAACCAGCCAACGGTGTGCTTCATCCAGTTCGCGTCGTCGCGGTTCGGGAAGTCCTCGTGCGCGTGGGCACCGCGGCTTTCCTTGCGCGCCTGGGCGCCATGCAGCGTGACCGAAGCCTGCGAGATCAGGTTGTCGAGTTCCAGCGTTTCCACCAGGTCCGAGTTCCAGATCAGGCCGCGGTCCGTGACCTTGATGTCCTGCATGCGCTCATAAGTTGCGGCCAGCTTCTGCTTGCCTTCGACCATGAGTTCATCGGTGCGGAACACTGCGGCGTGAGCCGACATCGTACGCTGCATCTCGGTGCGCACTTCCGCCGTCGGCGAACCGCCGTTGGCGTTGCGGAAGTGGTCGAGGCGGGTGAGCGACATGTCTGCCGAGTCCTTCGGCAGTTCGGGCTGCGCAGCGCCGGCCTTGACGATTTCCTTGAGGCGGTGACCGGTCGCACGGCCGAAAACCACGAGGTCGATCAGCGAGTTCGAGCCCAGGCGGTTGGCGCCGTGAACCGAGACGCAGGCAGCCTCGCCCACCGCGAAGAGGCCCGGAACCACGGTGTCCGGATTGCCGTCCGGACCGATGGTCACGACTTCGCCGTGGTAGTTACAGGGAATGCCGCCCATGTTGTAGTGGACGGTCGGGACGACCGGCAGCGGCTGGCGGGTCAGGTCGACGCCTGCGAAGATCTTGCCGCTCTCGGTGATGCCCGGGAGACGCTCTGCCAGCACCTTGGGATCGATGTGATCGAGATGCAGGTAGATGTGGTCCTTGTGCGGGCCGACGCCGCGGCCTTCGCGGATTTCCAGCGCCATTGAGCGCGAGACGACGTCGCGCGAGGCGAGGTCCTTCGCGGAAGGCGCGTAACGCTCCATGAAGCGCTCGCCCTCGGAGTTGGTGAGGTAGCCGCCCTCGCCGCGCGCGCCTTCGGTGATGAGCACGCCCGCGCCGTAGATGCCGGTCGGGTGGAACTGCACGAATTCCATGTCCTGCAGGGGCAGGCCCGCGCGCAGGACCATGCCGCCTCCGTCGCCGGTGCAGGTATGGGCCGAAGTGGCGGTGTAGTAGCTGCGGCCGTAACCGCCGGTCGCGAGCACGACGGCCTGCGAGCGGAAACGGTGAATCGAGCCGTCATCGAGGCACAGCGCGATCACGCCGACACACTTGCCGCCGTCCATGATCAGGTCGATCGCGAAGTATTCGATGAAGAAGTCCGCGTCGTACTTCAGCGACTGCTGGTACAGCGCATGCAGCATGGCGTGGCCGGTACGGTCGGCGGCGGCGCAGGTGCGCTGCACCGGCGGGCCTTCGCCCATGTTCTGCATGTGGCCGCCGAACGGGCGCTGGTAGATCGTGCCGTCGGCATTGCGGCTGAAGGGCACACCGGCATGCTCCAGCTCGTAGACCGCGGCCGGGGCTTCGCGCACCATGTATTCGATGGCGTCCTGGTCGCCCAGCCAGTCAGACCCCTTGACGGTGTCGTACATGTGCCAGGTCCAGTGGTCCGGCGTGTTGTTGCACAGCGAGGCGGCGATGCCTCCCTGTGCCGCAACGGTGTGCGAACGGGTCGGGAAGACCTTGGTGATGCACGCGGTCTTCAGGCCGGCTTCGGCCGAGCCCATCGTGGCGCGCAGACCCGAACCACCGGCGCCGACGACGACGGTGTCATAGATGTGGTCGATGATCTTGTAAGCAGGGGCGGACATCAGGCGTGGGCTCCCAGCGCGAGGCGGACGACGCAGAAGACGCCGAAGGCGGCGCCAGCGAATGCGGCAAGGTTCAGGGCGGCGATGCAGGCGAACTTGTTGGCGTGCTCATGGACGTAGTCCTCGACCACAACCTGGAGGCCGAGGCGCGCGTGCCAGAAGGTCGACACGACCAGCAGCGCCATCGCGGTTGCCGGAACCGGCGTGGCAAGCCACTCGGAAACCGAAGCATAGGTCAGGTCCGGCAGGAGCAGGATCGAGACCGCAAGCCAGAGAACCAGCAGCAGGTTGCCGATGGCGGTGAAACGCTGCACCAGCCAGTGGTGCGGACCGGTCTTGGCCGAGCCGAGGCCGCGGACGCGGCCGATGGATGTTCCGTTACCCATTGTTTTCGTTCCTCAGCGAAGCAGCAGGATCGCCCAGAAGGCGACGGTGAGAACCACGCCCAGGACCGGCGAAAGGATCGACCAGGTGCGGTTCGTCTTGAGTTCGAAGCCGGCGCCGATGTCGAGCACGAAGTGGCGCAGGCCGCTCATCATGTGGGTAAAGAAAGCCCAGGAGATGCCGACCAGCACGATGTAGCCGATCGGAGTGGTCATCGCCCACGCGAAAGTCGCGTAAGCGGCGGGCCCGCTTGCGAGTGCGCCAAGCCACCACAACAGCACGCCCAGTCCTGCGAAAGCCAAGCCGTTTCCGGTCACGCGATGCATGATCGAAACGAACATGTGCGGACCCCAGCGCCAGATCTGGAGGTGCGGCGACAGCGGACGGTTCTTGGTACCGGCGTTTGCCATGCTCTTGCGAATCCCCTTGCCTGCGGCAGCCAGTGACACTGCCTTCGTCGAAGTCCCCTTAGCCAAATCACGGCAGCGTGCAAGTTCCGCAAGGCAACTTATCGCTCGCCTACTGGCCTATGTAACGGGTGGGGCCTAAAGCGGCGACCATGAGTCGCATCGTCAATAACCTGGTGCTGGCAGCGCTGGTCGCCGCCGCCACCCCCTCGATTGCGCAAGCCCGCGACAAGGCGGCCGTTGCGCCCTCCCCCAAACTGTCGAGCGCCTGTGCAGGCATGGACGGGCCCGAAGGCTGGTCTCACCCTGCACCACCTGCGCATATATATGGCAACACCTGGTACGTAGGCACCTGCGGCATCGCCTCGGTCCTCGTCACTTCGGATGAAGGGCACGTGCTGATCGACAGCGGCCCGGCCGATGCCGCCCCGCTGGTGCTCGCCAACATCCGCAAGCTGGGGTTCGATCCCGCCGACGTGCGCTGGATTCTCACCAGTCACGAACATCACGACCATGTCGGCAGCATCGCCGAACTGCAGAAGGCCACCGGTGCACAGGTCGCCGCGCTGGCTTCGGCACGACAGGTGCTGGAAAGCGGCAAGCCTTCTGCCGACGACCCGCAGTCCGGCCAGATCGAGGGCTTTGCGCCCGCCCCAGTCGCGCGCAGACTCGTTGACGGGGACTCGGTTACGCTTGGCCGGCTTGCCCTGACGGTTCATGCCACTCCGGCCCACTCACCCGGTTCGGCAAGCTGGACCTGGCAGGCCTGCGACGATGCCTTCACCTGCAAGATGATCGCCTATGCGGACAGCGCCACGACGATCTCGGCAGACGGCTATCGCTTTTCCGATCATCCCGATCGCATTGCGCGGATCCAAACCGGCCTGTCGCGAATCGCGCAGCTGCCCTGCGACATTCTCGTCACGCCCCACCCATCGGCCAGCAACCTGTTCGACCGCCTCTCGGGCAAGGCCCCGCTGGTGAACGCGCAGGCCTGTGCCGCCTATTCGCAGGCAGCGGGAGCCTATTTCGCCAAGCGCCTTGCCGGCGAAACCGGGGAGGCCGGGAAATGAGCTGGAAGATTACCGCCTTTGCCCCGCGCAGCGTCATCGAAGGTGCTCTCGTCGCCCATGAAGACGCCTTCGACTGGGACCCGCAGATCGTCCTGTCCGGAAGCGAAATCGCCGAGGACAAGCCTGACGACTGGCAACTGGAAGCCTGGCTCGCCGACGAACCGGGCGACGCGGAGAAGGGCGCGATCGCCGCACTCTTTTCTGGCAATGTCCCGGAACTGATCGTCGAGCAATTGCCCGACACCGACTGGCTCGTCACCAGCCAGCAGGGTCTTGAGCCGATCCGCGCTGGCCGCTTTCACGTCCATACGCCCGAACACCCGGCCGTGAACGAACCCGGCGTGACCGACTTCACCATTCCTGCCAGCCAGGCTTTCGGCACGGGCCAGCACGCCACGACAGCAGGCTGCCTTTCGATGCTTACGCACATGCGCAAGCAGGGCGTGGTCGTGCGCAACTGCGCCGACATCGGCACCGGCACCGGCCTGCTCGCCTTCGCCGCGCTGACGCTGTGGCCCTCGGCGCTCGCCACCGCCAGCGACATCGACCAGGTCTGCGTCGACGTCGTGCGCGACAATGCCGCGGCGAATGGCATCGCAATGGGGCCGCGTGGCGGTCAGTTGGTGATGACGGTGGCCGACGGCATGAACCACCCCCTGCTTGCAGCGCGCGGGCCCTACGACCTGATCATGGCGAACATCCTGGCAGGGCCGCTGGTCAGCCTCGCCCCGGACTTCGCGACCTCGCTGGTCCCGGGCGGCCACCTTGTCCTGGCCGGCCTGCTCGAGACCCAGGAAGCCGCCGTGCGCTCCGCGTGCCGCAGGACGGGTATGCGACTCGCAGCGCGGCTCGTGAACGGCGACTGGTCGATTTTGTGGTTGCGCAAGCGCCGCTAGGACCCTGCGCATAGATCCCGATGGGCGGCTTAACATTTAGCCGTCCATCGGGACGCCTCTCCCTGTCAATTCGATTCCGTCCGGAGCGTCGCTCCGGTCGCCGCAACGCGCCCTGAGATCACCACGCGAGCGACATCCGGGAGCCAAACGGAAGCTCTCGACAACAGCCCATCGCACCTCTCGCGCAGGTCGTCCCGATTACCCCGACCAAAAGCCATTTCAGGCCCTTTCGCCGGCCTTTTCGTCGCCGGCAAGGGCCGGGCCGCAGCGCCGGCCAAGACCTCGCTCGCACCCGCATCGCCCACAACGCAAACCGCATTCCCGCGTAAATTCAGTGACTTGAGCAAGCATCCCGGACCGGGATCGAGAGGTTAAGACAAGTAAAGCGAACGTAAACGGTCGCCCACCTGCCCTCGGGGAAATTACTCAAGTTACTCAAACTCTTGGAGTTCATTGCCTAAGGCCGAATTAACCATTTCAAGTGAGCTGCCATTAACACTTTGAGCCAAGAATCCGAGGCCAAGGGGGGCTGGTACTAACTAGCTCGAAAGGCATGAAATGCTGCAAACTGAACGGACCCGTCCTGAGACGGTCGTCGGGCCCCTGGGTGAAGCTCTCAAGCGAGAGAATCTGCCTCCAGCGAATACGTCGCGCTGGGTCGTAAGGCGCAAGGCGGAAGTCGTCGCAGCCGTCAACGGCGGGCTGCTGACGGCGACCGAAGCCTGCGAACGCTACGGCCTGACCCTCGAGGAATTGGCCTCGTGGCAGCGCGCGATCGAACGCGAAGGCATGCCCGGGCTCCGCGCGACCCGTGTTCAGCACTATCGCCAGGTCCACGAAAGGCAGAGCCGCCGCGCCTGACCGGCCCCGGTCATGGAGCGGTCGATGGGCGGAAATCACCGGAGCACAGGCGGCTGATGCGTGTTCAGCCGGCAGCCTTCACGATTTCCGCCCATTGCGCCTCGTCGATCACCTCGACCCCGAGATCTGCCGCCTTCTTCAGCTTGGATCCCGCGCCCGGCCCGGCAACGACCAGATCCGTTTTCGGCGAAACCGATCCGGATGCCTTGGCCCCCAGGCGCTCGGCCTGAGCCTTGGCTTCATCGCGGCTCATCGTTTCCAGCTTGCCGGTAAAGACCACCGTCTTGCCCGCAACCGCGCTGTCCCGGGTCTCCACGACGAAAGGCGGCGGTGACACCAGCGAGAGCAGGTCGTCCCAGACCTCGCGGTTGTGCTCCTCGTGAAAGAAGTCGCCCAGCGCTTCGACCACGGCCGGACCGATCCCGTCGATGGACGTGAGTTCGGCATAGGCTTCCGAAGCTTCTGCCGCCTGTTCCTCGCCTTCCTTGACATGTGCCTTCTCGGCGACGGTGCGCAGGGCCGGCAGCGTTTCGAACCGCTTCATCAGGTCGCGCGCGGTGACCGCGCCGACATGGCGGATACCGAGGCCGAACAGCAGGCGCGCGGCATCGGGCTCGCGCTTGCTTTCCACAGCGCTCAACAGGTTTTCCACAGACTTGTCCTTCCAGCCCTCAAGCGCGAGGATATCGTCCCTGCGATCCTTGAGACGGAAGATATCCGCGGGGCTTTCCAGCCAGCCCTTGGCGAAGAATTCGTCGATGGTCTTTTCGCCCAGCCCCTCGATGTCGAGCGCGGCGCGGCTCACGAAATGCTTGAGGCGCTCGGTCCGCTGGGCCGGGCAGATCAGGCCGCCGGTGCACCGCACGTCTACCTCGCCTTCCTCCGCGACGGCTTCCGAACCGCATTCGGGGCAATGATCGGGAAAATCGAAGGGTTCGCGCTCGGCTTCGCGGGTCAGGTTCTCGACGACCTGCGGGATCACGTCCCCTGCCCGCTGCAGCACTACGGTATCGCCCGGTCGCACACCAAGCCGCGCGATCTCGTCGCGGTTGTGCAGCGTGACGTTGGTGACGGTGACGCCACCGACCAGCACGGGCTTGAGCCGCCCGACCGGCGTCAGCTTGCCGGTGCGGCCGACCTGGATGTCGATCGATTCCAGCGTCGTTTCGGCCCGCTCGGCAGGAAACTTGTGCGCCATCGCCCAGCGCGGCGCCTTCGCAACGAAGCCAAGCCGCTGCTGCCAGTCCAGCCGGTCGACCTTGTAGACCACGCCGTCGATCTCGAACGGCAGGTCAGGACGACCGTCGCGGATCTCGCGATAGGCGGCAAGCATTTCTTCGAGCGAGTGGCACTGGCGGAACTGGGGCGAGACCGGCAGGCCCCAGCCCTCGATCTTGCGCACCACCTCGTGCTGGCTTTCGCCCGGCACTTCGCTCGCCGCGCCCCAGCCATGCGCCCAGAAGCGCAAGTGACGCCGGGCGGTGACGCTGGCGTCCTTCTGCCGCAGTGAACCGGCAGCGGCATTGCGGGGGTTGGCGAACTGGCGGACCTTGCTCTCGTCGAGCGGTTCGCCCTTGGCTTCGGCAGCCTTGCGCGCATCGTCCATCAGCGCTTCGTTGAGCGCGAGGAAGGCGGACTTTTCCATATAGACTTCGCCGCGCACCTCGAAGACTTCGGGCACACCCTCGCCCTTCAGTTCCTGCACGATGTCCGGGATGTGCGCGACATTGGCGGTAACGTCCTCGCCCACCTGCCCGTCGCCGCGCGTCGCCGCGCGAACCAGCTTGCCGTCCTCGTATCGCAGCGAGCAGGACAGGCCGTCGATCTTGTCCTCGGCCGTCATGACCACCGGTTCGTCGGCCGAGAGCGAAAGGAAACGCCGCACGCGGGTAACGAATTCGCCCACTTCCTCATCGGTGAAGGCATTGTCCAGGCTCATCATGCGAACTTCATGGCGAACCTTGGACAGCGGCGAGGCCGCGACTTCGTGACCGACCTGGTTCGAAGGGCTATCCGGCCGCACGAGATGCGGGAAGGCCGCTTCCAGTTCCGCGTTACGGCGCACGAGGGCGTCGTACTCGGCGTCGGGAATCTCCGGCGCGTCCTCGGCATGGTAGAGCCGATTGGCGCGGTTGATCTGGCGCGCAAGGCGCATCAGTTCGTTGGCGGCTTCGGCTTCGGTGATCGATTCGCTGTCAGATGCCACTTGGCGGTCCGTTTCCTTATTCGTCCCGGCCCATGTTAACCTGCGGGCGGGAACAGGGAGATAGCCATGATAGACAGGCTCCTCAAAGCGCTTTTCGCGCTCATTCTCGGTGCCATGGCACTGCTCTATGTCATGCACAACATTGCCAATATCGAAGCTGCACAGGCCTTCTTCACTTATGTGACCAGCCATGCCGACCAGGAGGCCTATCCGGTGACGCTGCTACCGGTGGCGTCGCCCGCGCTGGTCGTGGTCGCCATGATCGTCGTATTCGCACTGGAGATCGGCGCAGGCGTCCTGCTGCTCATCGTACTCAACCAGTGCGGCGAAGAGGCTACATCCGCTCCTTGATTCCGGCGCGCACCAGCCACCAGTTCACCGGGTAGGCCGTGACGAAACCGCCAAGCATGGCGATCTGCATGAGGAACCAGAATTCGGGCGAGGCGACTTCGGCGGTGTCGCCATAGGCGGGCCGGAACCAGAGGAACTGTCCGGCGGCCATCAGGCCGTACATGCCCACCTGCCACGAGCCGATCGAAAGGAAGTCCGCCTTGACCGCCTCCGTCACGCCCTTGCCAAAAGACAGGTCCCGCATGGGCACGATGGCCCAGTACTGGAAGGCTATGCCGATGCCGAAAGCCAGAACGTAATCGAGGATCCAGACCGCGAACGTCTTCTCGGCAAAGACCGTGTGCCAGCCCAGCCAGACGGCAATCGCCGGGAAAGCGAAGGCCAACCATTCAGCGATGATGTCGCCCAGTGTGCAACCCGCGCCGCAGTGGCTTGCCCCCTTGGCAACCGTCAACCACATCGGCACGTCTTCGTCTGCCCGCTGTGCCCGGAAATAGAGCGCCAGCCAGATCGCGCTGCCGAAAAGCGCGGCCAGCGGCCAGACCCACTGCATGACCGCCATTCTCGGCGGATGGCTTCGCTGATGGATCGCGATGACGATGGCACAGGCAAGGCCAAGGATCAGCGAGACAAGGGACAGCGCATGGAGCCAGTAGGGAAATTGCGGCGTCTCCATGCCCTTTGCAACGGTTCGCAGGGCAATTGGCTCCGAACGCGTTGCAGGAGGCCGTTCAGACGCCTTCGAGCAGCCTGTCTGCCTGGGCCCGTGCCTCGTCCGTCACTTCCGCGCCGGAAAGCATGCGGGCGATCTCTTCCTTGCGGTCGCCATCGCCCAACAGGGTGACGGAAGTACGCGTGACAGTGCCTTCGCTCGACTTGGCGATCATGTAGTGCCGCCGCCCACGCGCCGCGACCTGCGGGCTGTGCGTGACGGCCAGCAACTGCCCGTCGCTGGCGAGCCGCGCGAGGCGATCGCCGATCGCCGAGGCAACCGCGCCCCCCACGCCCCTGTCGATCTCGTCGAAGATCACCGTCGATGCCCCGCCCTCTTCGGCCAGGGCCACCTTCAGCGCGAGGATGAAGCGCGAAAGCTCGCCGCCCGAGGCGATCTTGGCCAGCGGCGCAAAATCGGCGCCGGGGTTGGTGCTGATCAGGAACTCGACCGCGTCCATCCCCTGCGGCCCCCAGCGCTCCTCGGGCAGTTTTGCGACCGAAGTCTGGAAGCGCGCCGCATCGAGCTTGAGCGGGGCCAGTTCCGAAGCCACGGCTGCGTCGAGCCGCTTGGCCGCCGCCCGGCGCAAGTCGTGCAGTGTGCTCGCCGCCTGGTGATAAGCCAGCGCGGCCTTGCCCGCTGCCCTTTCAAGGGCCGCCACATGCTCCTCGCCGCCCTCGATGTCTGCCAGTTCCTCACGCATCTGCGCCATGCGCCCGGGCAGATCGTCAACCTGGCAACCGTGCTTGCGGGCCGCGGCGCGCAGATCGAACAGACGCGTCTCGATCCTGTCCAGCTCGGCCGGATCGAAGGCCAGCGCTTCAGCGGCGCGTTCGAGCTTTTCTTCCGCCTCGCTCGCCTCGATCACCGCCCGGTCCAGCGCGGCGAGCGCCTCGGCCAGCAATTCGTGCTCGCCGGCAATGCGGTCGAGCCGCCGCGCCGCACCGCGCATGCTGGCCAGCGCCGAATCGGAACCTTCCCACAAGTGCTGAAGGGCCGAGAGATCCTCGGACAGCTTCTCGCCCTTCTGCATGTCGGCGCGGGCGTGGGCGAGTTGTTCCTCCTCGCCCTCTTCCGGCGCGAGCGCATCGAGTTCGGCAAGGTGCGCGACCAGCAGGTCCTGGTCTTCAGCGGCCTTCGCGACCCGGGCGCGCGCCTCGTCGAGCGCGTCCTGCGCCTTGCGCCAGTCCTTCCACGCCGCCTCGACCCCTGCGACGTCGCCACCCGCGAAGCGGTCCAGCAGTTCGCGGTGGCCGCGCGGATTGACGAGGCCTCGATCGTCATGCTGGCCATGGATCTCGACCAGCACCGGCGCGATCTCACGCAATAGTGCGACGCTCACCGGCTGGTCGTTGAGGAAAGCCTTGGAGCCGCCATCCGCCTTGAGCTGGCGCTTGAGGATCAGCGGTTCGCCCGGCTCGACATCGATCTCGGCATCCGCGAGCACTGCACGGACGCCAGGCGGAAATGCTGAAAATTCAAAGCTGGCGGTCACGCTGGCCTTCGCCTCACCCGCCCGCACCAGCCCGCTGTCGGCACGGTTGCCGATCACGAGGCCCAACGCATCAAGCAGGATCGACTTGCCCGCACCCGTCTCACCGGTGAGGACGCCAAGCCCTCCGGCGAAATCGAGATCCAGCGCCTCGATCAATACGATATTGCGGATGGAAAGCCGGGTCAGCATGTTCGCGAAGCGTTCTAGCGAAGTCTTTTTCCCGCGTCACCCGGGATTGCGCGCCTTGCCTGCCAGTTTCCCCCAGCTGTGCGCGACGCGCAACGCAACGATCCCAGGGGCAATCAGTATTCGGGCTCGGCCAGGACTGGCGGTTCGGGATCGATCGGGTCGGCCAGGGTCAGGCGGTCGAGCATGTTGGCGGTCTCGTCCCGCAAGGTCAGCATCAGACCGCGCAGCCGGCATTCGGCCTCGGGCAGGCAATTGGCACAGGTCTCATGCGCATTGCGGCTGGCGCAGGGCACGAGTGCGAGGCTGCCGCGGGTGATGCGGATGATGTCGCCATAGCGGATGTCGACAGGCGGCAGCGCCAGTTCATACCCGCCCGAGCGCCCCCTGTGGGAGATGACGATGCCGTCGCGCGCCAGTTCGGAGAGAATCACCGTTAGGAACTTGCGCGGAATGTTCTGGGCCACCGCAATCTCGTCGAGACGCACGGAGCCCTTGCGGTAATTGTCGGCCAGATGTTGCAGGGCGCGGATCGTGTAACGGGTTTTCTGCGACAGCATGCGACGACACTGCGCGGGCGCACGGCGTCATGTCAACCGGCCAAGTAGAGAAAAAGCCCGCCTCCGGCAGGATGGGGCAGCCGCGATCAGGCTGCGGCGTTCTCCGGAGCGTAGCGCGTCATCAGCTTGTAGGCGCGATCGTACCACTTGCTGTTCGGATAGTTCGCCTCGAGCACGGCCGCGGCCTTCTGCGCCTCTTCGGGGATGCCCATCGAGAGGTAGCCTTCGACGAGACGGAACAGCGCCTCGGGCGTGTGGCTGGTGGTCTGGAAATTGTCGACCACGTTACGGAAGCGCAGCGTTGCCGCCAGCCACTTGCCACGGCGCTCATAGGCGCGGCCGATGGTCATTTCCTTGCCGGCAAGGTGATCGTTGACAAGGTCCAGCTTGAGCTTGGCGTCGGCCGCGTAGGGCGTGGTCGGATAGCGGCGGGTGATATCGGTCAGCGCCTGCTTCGCCTGCTCGGTGGTGCGCTGGTCGCGCGTCACGTCGCTGATCTGTTCGTAGTAGCAGATGGCGATGAGGTAATAGGCGTAAGGCGCGTCCTTGTTGCCCGGGTGGATCGACAGGAAGCGCTGCGCCGACTGGATCGCCTTGTTGTAATCGCGCGCGGCATAGTAGCTGAAGGCGCTCATCAGCTGGGCACGACGGGCCCAGGGCGAATAGGGATGCTGGCGCTCCACTTCGTCGAACAGCGCGGCGGCCTGCTTGGTGCGCCCCGTGTCGAGACGCTGCTTGGCCGCGGCATAGAGCGTGTCGACGTCCCGTGCGACGTAGGCAGTGTCCTTGTTTCCACCCCCGCGACCGGCGCAACCGGCAGTGAGGACAATCGCGCCAGTGGCGGCGGCAAGGAGAGCGGTCTTCAGACGCGAGCGTTCGAACATGGCGGGGTCTATAACCAGCGCTTTGCTGAACGCCAAGTGAAGTTACGCGGGTATGCCCAGTCGTCCACGTCATAGCCCCTGTGGTCCGTCGTGGATGCAAGCCCCTGCCCTGCCAGTGCAAATGCCCCGAAAATGCAGCTTCGAAGGTGACAAATTCGCCTCGCCTGCCATAGTGAGCGGCACATGGCCGGCTCCAGCGAACTATACTCCCCCGTTCTTTCCGACGCTCTCGTCATCCTCGGTGCGGCAGGCATCGTCATCCCGGTATTCTCGCGCTTCCGCATCACGCCGGTGATCGGGTTCATCCTCGTCGGCGTCCTGGTCGGGCCGTTCGGACTGGGACGTCATGTCTTCGACTATCCCTGGCTCGCTCACATAACCATAACCGACCCCGGCGGGCTGGAAGTCTTCGCCGAATTCGGCATCATCCTCCTGCTGTTTTCCATCGGGCTCGAGCTGTCATTCGGCCGCCTGTGGGAGATGCGCAGACTGGTCTTCGGGCTCGGCTCGCTCGAACTCATCGTCATCGGCGGGTCGCTGACCTTCATCCTCTCGGCCATCGGGCAGAACTTCACGGGCGCTCTGGCGCTGGGCCTTGCCCTTGCCCTGTCTTCGACCGCGCTGGTCCTCAAGATCACCAACACGACAACGCCGGTCGGACGTGCGGCGCTCTCGATGTTGCTGTTCGAGGACATCGCGCTGGTCCCGATCATCTTCCTGCTCGGCGCACTGGCACCCCATGCCCAAGCCGACGGGATGGGCAACCTCATCAACACGCTGATCTGGGGCACCGTCGTCATTGTCGCCCTGCTGGTGTTCGGGCGCTACCTGCTGCCGCCGCTTTTCGCGCAGGCGGCACGCACCAAGAGCCCGGAGCTGTTCCTGGCCGCCAGCCTGCTGGTCGTCATCCTGGCCTCGCTGGCGACCGCCGCCGCGGGCCTTTCGCCGATCGTTGGCGCCCTAGTCGCCGGCCTGCTGATCGCCGAGACCGAATACCATTCCGAAGTCGAAGAAATCACCGAGCCGTTCAAGGGGCTCGCGCTTGGCGTCTTCCTCATCACCATCGGCATGAGCATCGACCTGCAGGTGATCTGGGAGAACCTCGGATCGATCCTCGTCGCCACAGTGGGCGTCATCCTGCTCAAGGCCGTCGTGACCGGCCTGCTGCTGCGGATGATGGGCGCGCGTCGCGGCACCTCGACCGAGACCGGCATCCTCATGTCGAGCCCTTCGGAGACCACGCTGATCGTGCTCACCGCTGCCGGCTCGGCGCAACTGATCCAGCCGGGCACCGCGATGTTCTGGCAGATCGTCACCGCCATCGGCCTGACCGTCACGCCGCTGCTCTCGCTGTTCGGCCGCATGATGGCGCGCCGTGTCGATGCCGGTGAGCCGCTGCACCAGCCGCCCGAGCATACCGGCGAGCCGCACACGGTGATCGTCGGCTTCGGCCGCGTCGGCCGCCTCGTGGCCGACATGCTTGCCACGCACAACAAGCCCTACATCGCCATCGATTCGGATACCGATCTCGTCAGCCAGGGCAAACGTCTGGGCTACACCGTTTCCTTCGGCGATGCCGGGCGCGGCGATGCGCTGATGCGGCTGGGCGCCGACCAGGCCAATGCCGTGATCCTGACCATGGATGAGCCCGTCACGGCCCAGCGCATGGTGCGCAAGCTGCGCCAGCAGTTCCCCGACCTGCCGGTTCTCGTGCGCGCCCGCGATCCCGAGCACGCAGCCCAGCTCTATCGCGCCGGGGCGACCCACGCGGTGCCGGAAACGCTGGAAAGCTCGCTGCAACTGTCGGAAGCCGTGCTGATCGAAACCGGCGTCGCGATGGGGCCCGTCATCGCCTCGATCCACGAAAAGCGCGACGAGTTCCGCGAAAGCATCATGGAACAGGGCGGGCTCTCGGAGAAACCCGCGCTCAAGTCCTCATCGCTGGAGGACAGCCTTCACGCCTGACCGCCCCCGCGCGGCTCGAAAACCGACCACCCGGTCCGCTGGACGAGCCGTTCGAGCGCAAGTTGCCCCAGATGCGAATTGCCGCTGCGGTTCAGCCCCGGCGACCACACGGCAATGCTGGCGATGCCCGGCGCGATCGCCAGGATGCCACCGCCCACGCCCGACTTTCCCGGCAGGCCGATGCGATAGGCGAAATCGCCCGAATTGTCGTAATGACCGCAAGACATCATCAGCGCATTGATGCGCCGCGCCCGCCGTGGATTGACGACGCTATGGCCACTCACCGGATTGCGACCGTCGGCCATCAGGAAACGTCCGGCCAGGGCAAGCTGGCGGCAAGTCATGGTCAGCGCGCAAAAGTGGAAGTAGGTCCCCAGCACCAGGTCGACGGGCGCATGGATATTGCCGAAGGCGCGCATGTAGTTGGCCAGCGCCATGTTGCGAAAGCCGGTTTCCTGCTCCGCTCGCGCAACCACCTCGTCTATGGCTATGCTGTCGTCGCCCGCCAGTTCGCGCACGAAGCGCAGCATCTGGCCGATAGCCTCGCGCGGCTGCAGCCCGCCAAGGAGCACGTCGCACAGAACGATCGCCCCGGCATTGATGAAGGGATTGCGCGGAATGCCCTGCTCGGTTTCGAGCTGGACGATCGAGTTGAAGGCCGAGCCCGAAGGCTCGCGCCCCACCCGCTTCCAGACCTGATCGCCCACTGCGCCCAGCACGAGAGTCAGCGCGAAGACCTTGGAAATCGACTGGATCGAAAACGGCTCTTCGGCATCGCCCGCACAGTGGACAGTGCCATCGGCCATGACCACGGCAAGGCCAAATTTCTCGACCGGCACGCAGGCGAGCGGCGGAATGTAGTCGGCCACTTTGCCGCGGTGCTCGTGTCCGCGCATTTCCCAGGCGATCTCGGCAACGATCCGGCCAACGTCACAGTGCCCCGGATCCATTGCCGACATCTCCTTCCAACCCGACCGATCAGCCGGCGAGCGCTGCCTTTACCGCGGCAATGGCATCGGCGCCCTTCGAACCGTCGGGACCGCCGCCTTGCGCCATGTCCGGACGCCCGCCGCCGCCCTTGCCACCAAGCGCTTGGACGCCCTTGCGCACCAGGTCGACTGCACTGGCCTTGTCCTTGAGGTCGTCGGTCACGGCCACCGCGATGGAAGCCTTGCCTTCATTGACCGCAACGATCGCCGCAACGCCCGAACCGAGGCGCTGCTTGGCCTGGTCGAGCAATCCGCGCAGTTCCTTGGGGTCGAGACCTTCGAGGACTTGCCCCGAGAACTTCACGCCACTGACTTCCTCGTCGGCCGGACCCGCGGCGGCTGCACCGCCGCCACCGAGCGCCAACGCCTTCTTGGCTTCGGCCAGTTCTCGCTCGAGCTTCTTGCGCTCGTCCAGCAGCGCCGCGACGCGCGCTTCGACATCTTCGGGCGTGGTGCGCAGGATACCGGCGGCATTCTTCAGCGCTTCCTCGCGCGCAACCAGCCACTGGCGCGCACCTTCGCCGGTCAGCGCCTCGATACGGCGCACGCCGGAGGAAACGGCGCTTTCCGAAACGATGCGGAACACACCGATATCGCCGGTGGCATTGACGTGGGTACCGCCGCACAGCTCGACCGAGTAGGTCTTGCCGCCATTGCTGCGGCCCATCGACAGCACGCGCACTTCGTCGCCGTACTTCTCTCCGAACAGGGCCATGGCGCCGGCGGCAATGGCATCGTCGGGCGTCATCAGGCGGGTCATGACCGGCTCGTTGCCGCGAATCTCGGCGTTCACTTCAGCCTCGATCGCGGCGATGTCCTCGACCTCGAGTGCCTTGGGATGCGAGAAGTCGAAGCGCAGGCGATCGCTCGCCACCATCGAACCCTTCTGCGTGACGTGATCGCCGAGGCGATTGCGCAGGGCGGCGTGCAGCAGGTGGGTGGCGGAGTGGTTGGCGCGGATCGCATCGCGGCGCGCTTCGTCAACGACGAGGTTGACCGTCTCGCCGACCTTGATCTGCCCGGCCTCGACCTTGCCGGTCATGGTGTGCAGGCGGCCAAGCGGCTTGGCGGTTTCGGCAATCGCGATGACGAGGCCACCGGGCCCGGTGATCGTGCCGGCATCGCCGACCTGGCCGCCCGATTCGCCATAGAACGGGGTCTGGTTGGTCAGGACAATGACTTCGTCGCCGACCGAAGCCGATTGGACTTCCTTGCCGTCCCTGACGAGCGCCACGACGCGGCCCTCGCCCGAGGTCGAAGTGTAGCCGGTGAATTCGGTCGCACCTTCACGCTCCGCGATGTCGAACCAGACTTCGTTGTCGGCGGCCTGCCCGGACCCCTTCCAGGCGGCGCGGGCGGCGGCCTTCTGCTGCGCCATGGCAGCGTCGAAGCCGTCCTTGTCGACGCTGATGCCGCGCGAACGCAGGGCATCCTCGGTCAGGTCATAGGGGAAGCCGTAGGTGTCGTAGAGCTTGAACGCGGTCTCGCCGGGCAGCCGGGCGCCCTCGCCCATTTCGGCGGTGGCTTCGTCGAGCAGCTTGAGGCCGTTCGACAGGGTGCGGCGGAACTGCACTTCCTCGCGTTCCAGGGTTTCCTCGATCAGCGGCTGCGCGCGGCCGAGTTCGGGATAGGCCTGGCCCATCTCCGCGACGAGCGCGGGCACCAGACGGTGCATCAGCGGATCCTTGGCGCCCAGCAGGTGCGCATGACGCATGGCGCGACGCATGATGCGGCGCAGGACGTAGCCGCGGCCTTCGTTCGAAGGCAGTACGCCGTCGGCAAGCAGGAAGCTTGTCGAGCGCAGGTGATCGGCAATAACGCGGTGGCTCGCCCGGCTGTCGCCCTCGGCGGCTACGCCGGTCAGGTGCTCGGAAGCGGCGATCAGCGCCTTGAAGGTGTCGATGTCGTAGTTGTCATGGACGCCCTGCATGACCGCCGAGATGCGCTCAAGCCCCATGCCGGTGTCGATCGAGGGCTTGGGCAGATTGCCGACGATCTCGCCAGCTGCCTGCTCGAACTGCATGAACACCAGGTTCCAGATCTCGATGAAGCGGTCGCCGTCTTCCTCGGGGCTTCCCGGAGGGCCGCCCCAGATGTGGTCGCCGTGATCATAGAAGATCTCGGAGCACGGACCGCACGGGCCATCGTCGCCCATCGCCCAGAAGTTGTCCTTGGTGGGAATACGGATGATCTTCGATTCCGGCAGACCGGCGATCTTCTTCCACAGGTCGAAGGCTTCGTCGTCGGTGTGATAGACCGTGACCAGCAGCTTCTCGACCGGAAGCGCCCATTCCTTCGTCAGCAAGGTCCAGGCATGGGTGATCGCCTGTTCCTTGAAGTAGTCGCCGAAAGAGAAATTCCCCAGCATTTCGAAGAAGGTGTGATGGCGCGCGGTGTAGCCGACATTGTCGAGGTCGTTGTGCTTGCCGCCTGCGCGCACACACTTTTGCGAGGACGTCGCGCGCGGGGTGGCGCGGGTCTCGAGGCCGGTGAACACGTTCTTGAACGGCACCATGCCGGCGTTCACGAACATCAGCGTCGGGTCGTTGTAAGGAACGAGCGGCGCGGACTGGACGGCCTCGTGACCATTACTGGCGAAATAGTCGAGGAAGGACCGGCGGATTTCGTTGGTCGTCTGCATAACTCGGGCCGATAAGGCACAGGCGCGAAACCGACAAGCTATAAGGCGCGGTCAGACTGTTCGGTTTTTACGATAATCCGCAGATATGCGGCAAATCGGCTACGCTGAAAGCGTCCGGACGGGCCGCGAAGGGCTCCGCGTTCCAAGTTCACCCCAAGCAAAAACCCCGGCGCAACGCACCGGGGTTCCTGTTTCTGCAAAGGGGCAGAAGCCTTATTCGGCGTCATCCTCGTCCGAGGGGCCTGCCATCATTTCTTCGGCCAGACCTTCGGTCTTGGTCCGGATCGCCTTCTCGAGACGGTCGCAGACCTCGGGATTCTCGCGCAGGTAGTTCTTCGAGTTCTCGCGACCCTGGCCGATGCGGATCGAATCGTAGGAGAACCATGCGCCCGACTTCTCGACGATGCCGGCCTTGACGCCGAGGTCGAGAATTTCGCCGATCTTGGAGATGCCCTCGCCGTACATGATGTCGAACTCAACCTGCTTGAACGGCGGCGCGACCTTGTTCTTGACCACCTTGACGCGGGTTGCGTTGCCGATGATCTCGTCGCGGTCCTTGATCTGCCCGGTGCGGCGGATGTCGAGGCGAACCGAGGCGTAGAACTTGAGCGCGTTGCCGCCCGTCGTCGTCTCCGGGTTGCCGTACATGACGCCGATCTTCATGCGCAGCTGGTTGATGAAGATCACCATGCACTTGGAACGGTTGATCGAGCCGGTCAGCTTGCGCAGCGACTGGCTCATCAGGCGGGCCTGGAGGCCGACGTGGCTGTCGCCCATCTCACCTTCGATTTCGGCCCGGGGGACGAGCGCGGCGACCGAGTCGACCACCAGCACGTCGATCGCGTTCGAGCGCACCAGCGTATCGGTGATCTCCAGCGCCTGCTCACCGGTGTCGGGCTGCGAGACGATCAGTTCGTCGATGTCGACGCCCAGCTTCTTGGCATAGACGGGATCGAGTGCATGCTCTGCGTCGATGAAGGCAGCGGTGCCGCCAGCCTTCTGCGCTTCGGCGATGACATGCAGCGCCAGCGTGGTCTTGCCCGAGCTTTCCGGCCCGTAGACTTCGATCACGCGCCCCTTGGGAAGTCCGCCGACTCCAAGCGCGATATCCAGCCCGAGCGAGCCGGTCGAGATCGCTTCGACCTGCATCGTCTCCTTCGAGCCGAGCTTCATCGCGCTGCCCTTGCCGAACGCGCGATCGATCTGGGCGAGCGCTGCGTCGAGCGCCTTCTGACGGTCCATGGAGTCCTTATCCTTGCCTTCCTGGATCAGCTTGAGCTGAGCAGCCATTTCACTTCCCCTTTGCTACCGGCCTGACCGGAAAGGTCAACGTCGCGGACCCCGATGTATCTTGTTTGTTCCCCGTGAACAAGAGGGGAACAACGGGAGTTTTCCCAAATTTAATTGAGGCAGGCGCAGGCATGGCGAAAAGACGCCGGACCGCAGCACGGCGAGCGGGCCGGAAATCAACGCCTTAGGAAACCGGAGCCTTACTTGGCCGTGCGCGCGAGGACTTCGCCCACCTTTTCGGAAAGCTGCTGGACCGAGAACGGCTTGGGCATGAACCAGGCATTCGACAGGCCGATTTCCTTGCGCAGCTGTTCCTCGGCATAGCCCGACATGAACAGCACCGGCAGGTTCGGCTGCAGCCTGCGGATCTCGCGCGCCATGGCCGGACCATCGAGCGAAGGCATGACGACGTCGGAAACGACGATATCGAACTGGCCGCCCTCTTCAACGAGCGCGAGTCCTTCTTCGCCGTCGCGGGCGCTGGTCACTTCATAGCCCTGCCGCGTGAGCGAGCGCTCCGCGACCATGCGCACCGGGTCTTCGTCCTCGACCAGCAGGATGCGTCCACCGCCTGCCCACTGGCTCGGCGGAGGTGCTTCCTCCTTCACCGCCGGAGTCGGCGTCGTGCCCGGAGCCACGTGATAGACCGGCAGGTAGACGATGAAGCGCGTACCCTTGCCCACCTCGCTTTCGGCGAAGATGAAACCGCCCGACTGCTTGACGATGCCGTAAACGGTCGAGAGGCCGAGCCCGGTGCCCTTGCCCTGCTCCTTGGTGGTGAAGAACGGCTCGAAGATCTTGCCCAGGTGCTCGGGCGCGATACCGCCGCCGGTATCCTCGACGATGAGCGCGGTGTACTCGCCCGCCGGGATAATCTCGCTGCGCATCGCGCGCACGTCGGTCGTCGTCACCTTGCGGGTCGCGAGAGTGAGGACGCCCGATCCGTCGCCGCCCTTCTTGGCACTGGACGACTGCATCGCATCGCGCGCGTTGACCGCGAGGTTGACGATGACCTGCTCGAGCTGCGTCGGGTCGGCGCGCACCGGCCCGAGATCACGGTCATGCGAAACGACCAGCTCGATCTTCTCGCCGATCAGGCGGCGCAGCATCTGCGACACATCGGCAACGACGTCGGGAAGCTGCAGCACTTCGGGGCGCAGTGTCTGCTGGCGCGAGAATGCGAGGAGCTGGCGGGTCAGCGATGCCGCGCGGTTCGAATTGGCGCGGATCTGCTGGATGTCGTCATAGTCCGAGTCGCCGGGCGTGTGGCGCATCAGCATGAGGTCGCAGGTGCCCAGGATCGCGGTCAGCACATTGTTGAAGTCATGCGCGACGCCGCCGGCCAACTGACCGACCGCCTGCATCTTGGTGGCCTGGGCGACCTGCCGCTTGAGGCGGGTTTCCTCGGATGTGTCGGTCAGGCCAAGCAGGACCGCAGGCTCACCCAGCCCGCGCACGCCGGCAAGGCTGAGCGAAACCGGATCGTCGGGCTGCGCGGTCAGGCGGATTGCGATATCGCCGGCGGCAGCAGGCCCTTGCGCGAAACGGCGGATCGATTCGGACAGCGCGCGCTTGTCCTCACGGACCACGAGATCGGTGGGATAAGTCGGCGGCAACTGCCCTTCGCGCCCGGCCGCCCGCATGAACGCCGGGTTGGCGAACAGGAGGTGTCCATCGCGGTCGGCCATCGCGAGGCCGAGCGGCAACTGGCTGAGAAGAGCTTCGAGATGCGGCGCGGAATTCCCGCCGCCGCCCGCAGCACCGATGCCCTGCCCGGCTTCCATCACCAACATCAGCGAGGGCGTCGTGTTGGGGTCGGGCTCGACGGGCGAATCCGGATCGGCGACGGGCACGTGGTAGAGGACCAGAGGGCTGCCGCGGCCATTGTCGCGGGCCCAGCCGATGCGCTCGCCTTCTTCCTGGCTCAGGAGCGAGACGAAATCCTCGCCGGTAAGATCGATTGCCTCATCGCCGGCAGCGCGCAGGGCAAAGCCCTTGTTGGCGGCGCGGATCATGCCGTCGGGTTCGACCAGCGCCGCAGCGATCCCGGCCCGGGCGAGGCCCTTGCCAAGCTTGCCGCCAAGCTGGGTCACGATATCACCGATGAGATCCACCGAACTGACGGGTGCGATACGCCAGACGAGAAAGTCGTCACCGCGGCCGGAGCGGCGCACTTCGATCCGCCATTGCCGCGCGCCGCCCGGATGCTCGGCTCCGGCCGTCACATCGGCAGCAGCCGACCCATCGCGCCATGCCGCGCGACTGGCGTCGGCCAGACGCTCAAGCGAAGGTTCGTCGAGGGGAAGGCGCGGCGGCGCGTAGCCGGTGCCGAACCACGCTTCGAAGCTGGCATTGGCGCACGTCAGCCTTCCGGCGCGATCGGTCACCGCGATGGCCATGTCCGGCCGGTCAATCGCGGCGACGGTTACCGACCAGTCAGGCTGGGCGAACTCGGCCTCGGCCTCCTGCGGCCGGTTGCGCACGATCATCCAGGCAAGTCCCGCCAGCGCGATCAGGGCACCGAGATAGACGGAAGTGGCCAGCGAATCCTGGGTAACGAGACCGACCAGCAGAACACTGAAGGCCATCGCCATGCCGACCACCAGCAGGTCGGTCTGGCGACTTTGGCGCACGGCCTCGTCGATCAACTTCACGCAGCCGCCTCAAACGAGGCGGCGCTGGCGGCGACTGCCTCGTGAGCGCGGGCTTCTCGTTCGGCCCGGGCCTGGGCATGCCGGACCCGGCGCGCACGGTGCTTGCGGCCGATCCAGCTGCGCCAGATCAGGCCTGAAAGAACATAGCCGAGCGCCGAAGCGACGATGGCCAGCACGACGAACCCGACGGCTGCGAAGCCCGCGGACTGCGCGAACCAGATGAGCGTGTCCCAGGCACTGTCGTCCATGCCGCTGCCGACTGCCGAAGCGACTCCGGTCGGATCGACATGCAGGAAGAAGCGGCCAAGCCGGTTGGCGACCACCACCCAGAAAGGCAGGGTAAAGGGATTCGTGACGAAGGTCACGAGCGCGGCGATCGACACGTTGGCGCGCGCGGGAAGCGCGAGGAAGGCGGCAAGGAAGATCTGCCCGACCGGGACGATAAAGCCGGCAAAGAGGCCCAGCGCCACGCCGCGCGGCACCGAGCGACGGGTGAAGCGCCAAAGTTCCGGGCTCAGGACGCGGTGGGCGATCGGCGCAATCCAGCGATTGCGCTCGAAGTCCTCACGCGACGGCATACGCCGGAGCAGCGAAGCGGATATGCGACGGAAAATGCCACTCACGAATCGAAATCCCGACCAGAACGCCTGAGCCTTGCACGGTGCTTGCGCCCTATCCAGAATCGCCAGAACCATACAGTCACAAAATAGCTAACGACGGACGCTACCACCGATTGCACAAACAATCCGATAACGATGGCCGGCGCAGTATCCGAAAGCAGCCACGTCCACCATTGATGAACGGGCGCACCTGAACGAACCATGGCATTGACCGTCTCGACATCGGCGTGGAAGCCGAAACTGTTTCCGATCGCCACCGACAGCGGCAGAATGATCAGGATCGTCGTGACCGGGTTGCTGATGAAGGTCATCGCCGCGGCCAGCGGAATGTTGCCGCGAACCGGAACGCACATCAGCGCAGCGCCAACAATCTGCACGCCGGGGATCAGCGCGAAAATGCCGACGAACATCCCGACGGCAACCCCGCGCGGGACCGAGCGACGCGTAAAGCGGAACAGTTCGCGTCGCCGCGAAATAGGAGCGGTAAGCCGATTCGCCTCGAGTTGCTCGTGCGTCGGCATCTGGCGATGGAGCCAGGCTGACAGTCGGGCCAGCAGCGCGCTCATCCGTGGTCCCGCAAGATCCTGCCCTGCTCGCGCTTCCAGTCGCGTTCCTTGATCGTGTGCCGCTTGTCAGCCGCATTCTTGCCCTTGGCAAGCGCGAGTTCGACTTTCGCCCGCCCCCGGCTGTTGAAGTAGATCGACAACGGCACCAGCGTCATGCCCTTGCGCTCGACCGCGCCTTGCAGCCGCGCGATCTCGCGCTCGTGCAGCAGCAGCTTGCGCGGACGCTTGGGCACATGGTTGTAACGGTTGCCGTGGCTGAACTCGGGCACGTTGGAGTTCACCAGCCAGCATTCGCCGTTCTTGATCTCGGCATAGGATTCGCCGATCGACCCTTCGCCGAAACGCAGCGATTTCACCTCCGTGCCGGTCAACGCGATGCCGGCCTCGAAAGTGTCTTCAATGTGATAGTCGAAGCGGGCCTTGCGGTTTTCCGCGACGCTCTTCTTCTTGTCGAATGTCTTGTGCTGCGGGCGTGCCATGTCGGTGGGCCATGTAGGGATTCAAAAGCGAAAAGGAAACGCCCCTTCGGGATGAATCGCAGCACGTTTGTGCCGAATTCCCCGGCGCCTTCAGTACAAGTCCCGAGAGGCGCGCGCAGCAAGTCCTGCCGGGATGCACATTACAAAGATTTAAACGGACAAACCGGGCTGCCCGACTTGCCTTGCGGCATCCTTCCCGAAATACCGAATCGCGAATATCGGGGGAATTCAGACCAGTGCGAAAGATACTTCTTGCCACGGCGAGCCTGATTGCTGCGGCCCTTCCATCGCTTGCCGATGCCGCACCGCCACCGCTCGAGGCTTATGGAGAGTTGCCCAGCGTCGAGGATATCGCGATCTCGCCCTCCGGCAACCTCGCCACGATCGCCTGGATTTCGGGCGTTCGCCGGATCGTGACATTGGATACCGCCGGGCGCCCAACGACCAACGCACCCACCGGCGATGCCAAGATCCGTGGAATCAACTGGGCGGACGACGACATCCTGCTGATCACCAACAGCGCCACAGTCGGACTCGGCCCCTACTTCACTGCAAGCAAGTACGAGCTGACCGGAACGCTCGTCCTTTCGGTCAGCAATTCCAAAGCCGAACTCGTCTTCGCCAACACGAGTGCCATCGCCAACACGACCCGGGGCAGTTACGGGATCCGCAAGGTCGACGGCAAGAGTGTCGGCTATTTCGGAGGCATCGAGTTGGGGCGCTCCATGGGGAACGCCTATTTCAAGCATGGGCGCGCCCTCCTCTATGCCGTGGACCTGTCCACCAACCGGGCGCGGCAGGTGGCGCGCGCGCCGGCCGAAAACCATTACAGGGACTGGCTGGTCGACGCGCAGGGCGAGGTCGCCGCGACCCTGGACATCGCCGAGTCGAGCGGTTCCTGGCAGATCGCCAATGCCAAAGATGACGTGATCGCCCGCGGGGTCAGCCCCACCGGCGACGTCAGCCTCCTGTGGTTCGGATACGAAGGCTCGACGGTGATTTACCAGTCGGAGGACGAAGAGGGAACGTCCCACTGGTACGAAGTTCCCCTGACGGGTGGTCAGACGAAGGAAATCCTCGCCAACGTGTCCACTTCACGCACTTACGTCGATCGGGCGAGCAGCCGGATGATCGGCTACCGTGAGCGTGGCGACCGGCCCAAGGCGGTCATGTTCGACCCCAAGCTCAACAGCACGATCGCCAAGATCTTCGCCGCCTTCCCCGACCGCAACGTCGGCCTCATGGACTGGACGCCCGACTTTTCGAAGATCCTCGTACGCACTGAAGGCAACCGGGACAGTGGCACGTGGTTCCGGGTAGACCTTGCCACCCGCAAGGCCTCGCCAATCGGTGACGAGCGCCCGCTCATCGGCCCGGATGACGTCGGCCCGATTTCGCGCGTTAGCTACACAGCGGCCGACGGACTGGAGATGGACGGCATCCTCACGCTGCCGCCGGGTCGCGAAGCGAAGAACCTTCCCGTCATCATGCTTCCGCACGGAGGCCCCTCGGCTCAAGACGATCTTGGCTTCGACTGGTGGGCACAGGCGTTCGCCTCGCGCGGCTATGCCGTGTTCCAGCCCAACTTCCGCGGTTCCACCAACCGCGACGACGCCTTCCGCCACGCCGGTGACGGGCAATGGGGCCGCAAGATGCAGACCGACATCACCGACGGGCTGGCCGAACTCGTCCGCCGGGGGATCGTCGATCCGCGCCGCGCCTGCATCGTTGGGGCCAGTTATGGCGGATACGCTGCACTGGCAGGCGTAACGCTGCAGCATGGCTTCTATCGCTGCGCCGTTTCGGTTGCCGGCGTTTCCGATGTCGACCTCATGTACCAGACCGACCTGACCGAAAGCGGCCACTCCCGCATGACCGGGCGAGCGCTGCGCGCGCAGCTTGGTGAAACCGGCACCTACGACGAAATCTCGCCACGCCGGTTTGCGGACAACGCAGATGCGCCGGTCCTGCTCATCCACGGCAAGGACGACACCGTCGTTCCGTTCAAGCAGAGCGCGGTCATGGCCGACGCGCTCAAGGACGCCGGCAAGCCTTACGAAATGGTCGTCCTCAAGGGCGAGGATCACTGGCTCTCGCGCAGCGCAACCCGCAAGGAAATGCTGAGCGCCGCCATGCAGTTCGTGCAGAAGCACAACCCGGCGGAGTGAAGACTTTCCGGCGATCCGATCGGATCGCCGGACCCCCGGCCTCAGAGCAGGCCGGCGTGAACGAGGGCCTCGTCGACCGCGAGGCGAGCCCTGTCATTGCACGGGACGAGCGGCAGGCGCAACTCGTTTTCGATCCAGTCGTGGACCTGTGCCAGCGCATACTTGCACGGGCCCGGCGAGCTGTCCTCGAACATGGCGTAGTGCAGCGGGTAGAGCAGGTCGTTGAGGCGGCGCGATTCCTCGAGGTCGTTGGCCGCGCAGGCGGCCTGGAACTCGGCGCAGAGCTTGGGTGCGACGTTCGCCGTCACCGAAATGCAGCCGACGCCGCCCGCTGCGTTGAACGGCAGTGCCAGTTCGTCATCGCCGCAAAGCTGCACGAACTCCTTGCCGATACCGCGACGGTGGTCGGTCACGCGGCTGAGGTCGCCGCTCGCGTCCTTGATACCGATGAAGGTATCCGGGAAACGGCGCGCCAGTTCGCATACCGTCTCGGGGCGAAGGTCGGTCACGGTACGGCCCGGCACGTTATAGAGCACGATGGGCAGCTCAGCGTTTTCAGCCAGATAGCTGAAATGGGCGAGCAGGCCCTCCTGGCTCGGCTTGTTGTAGTAGGGCGCGACCACCAGTGCGGCGGCGGCTCCGCACTTCTTCGAAAAATTCATGTGGAGAAGCGCATTCATCGTATCGTTGCTGCCGCAGCCGGCAATGATCGGCACGCGCCCGGCCGCCTGCTCGATGCAGACCTCGATGACGCGGTGGTGCTCGGCGTTGGAAAGCGTCGAATTCTCGCCCGTCGTGCCGCAGGGCACGAGCGCGGATGAGCCGCATTCGATCTGCCAGTCGACCAGGCGACGGAAAGCCTGCTCGTCGAACGCCCCGTCGCGAAACGGTGTGACAAGAGCAGGAATGGACCCCGAGAACATGGACTTTACCCCAACTGACGTTCATTGATCGTCCGGCAATCGGACCCCGGAATACCGGGAACCTGATGCACGGACTTCGTGTTCAGCGCCTGATAAGGAGCCTTTTCCCAAAATGTCCAGCATGCAGCGAATATCTCCCCTCATCTTGCTCGCCTCGACCGCTCTTTTGAGCGCTCCCGCGATGGCTCAGGAAAAGGGTGTCGATGGCCGCGAATGGGACCTGGCGCGGGCGCGATCGATGCAGAATCACGACATGCGCGTGCATCAGTCGATCGACAACTGGAAGGTCCTTGTCGCCAACGGCAACATGAGCTTCTCGGCTTATTCGAGCTTTCTCCTGACGTACCCCGGCTACCCTCAGGAAGAGAAGATTCGTCGCTTCGCCGAGCAGGCAGTGCTGCGCGATTCGCCCGAGCCACGCTCGGTGGCAGCCTATTTCGATCGCTTCCCCCCGCTCACCAGCAAGGGTGCGGGACGCTATGCCACCGCCCTTGCCGGGCTGCGCCGCGCGGACGCCAAGGAGAAAGCCGTCGCCGCGTGGCGCGCTGGCTCCCTCGATCCGATGGACGAGACCAGCCTGCTCACGCTCTACCGCAACGTCCTGCCCCCCGCCGACCACGACGCACGGATGAACGAACTGCTCTGGCAGGGGGAAACGTCTCAGGCGGAGCGCCAGATCTCGTTTGTTTCCTCGGGCAACCGCAACGCCTTCATGGAACGGCTGGCCCTGCTCCAGGGTTCGGCCCCGGGCAGCATGGGCCTGACCCTGCCCGCAAACATCGGCCGCGACCCCGGCTATGTCTACAACCGCGCAGTCCAGGCGCGAAAATCGGGCAGCATGTCCTCGGAAATCAACCTGCTGGCCAACCGCCCGCCGTTGGCCGAACCCGTTCCCGAACCGGAAAAGTGGGTAAAGGAACTTCTGGTCGCTGCGCGCGGGGCCGGTACCGAAAGCGCGGTGAAAATCGCCGAATCGATCGACGACGCCTTTGCCCCGGGCACCGACATCAGCCAGCTGTCCTACCGCCTGCGCGACGATTACACCTCGCTCGTGTGGTTGGGCGGCACCAAGGCGCTGTGGGATCTGGGCGCTCCGCGCCGCGCGGCGCCGCTGTTCTATCGCTACGGCGCTGCGGCGCAGACCCCGGGAACCCGCTCCAAGGGCTTTTACTGGGCCGGGCGCGCGATGGCCAAGGCAGGCGATAGCGCCGGAGCCAACCGCTACTTCGAGATGGCCGCCGCCTATCCGCAGTATTTCTATGGCCAGCTCTCGCTCGAGCGGCTGGGCCGCCCCCTGCCCGACCTCGACACGATGCCGCATATCGTCCCGACCAAGGCGGAGCGCGAAGCCTTCATGGCCAAGCCGATCACCGATGCCGTGCGCGATGTCGCGCGCGACGGAGACTGGCGCACCACGGTCCAGTTCTTCCGCGAGATATCGGATGCCGCCAGGACTGCCTCAGACCACATTCTCGTGGCCGATCTCGCCAAGGAAATCGGGCGGCGCGACCTTGCCGTCATTCTGGGCCAGAGCGCCCATGCCGACGGCTTCGGCGAATTCGGCGAGATCGCCTTCCCGCTCATCCCCAATCCGCCGGGCACCGACTGGACCATGGTCCATGCGCTTTCCCGGCAGGAAAGCCAGTTCGCGCAGAATGCGGTAAGCCATGCCGGCGCGCGCGGGCTCATGCAGCTCATGCCCGGTACTGCGCGCGAACAGGCGGGCAAGATGGGCCTGAGCTACGATCCAACTTCGCTCACCAGCGATCCCGGCTACAACATCCGCTTGGGCGACGGCTATTTCGCGCGGATGATGGACTACTATGGCGGCTCGACCCCGCTGGCCGTGGGGGCCTACAACGCCGGGCCGGGCAACGTGAACAAGTGGCTGCGCGCCAATGGCGATCCGCGCACCGGCTCGATCGACTGGATCGACTGGATCGAGCAGATCCCGATCTACGAGACCAAGAACTACATCCAGCGCGTGCTGGAGAATGCGGTAGTCTACGAGACGATCTATCCGGAGAAATCGCCCTACAAGGGCCAGACCCCGCTCAGCCACCTGATGGGCAAGCGCAAACCGGGCTGACGCCAAGGCTCCGGCAGGCGCCCGACGGTTCACAAGTGTGGCAGCAGGCTTGGCCTCGGCCCGGTACCTCGCCTAAGGATATCGGGCTATGCAACCTGCCGGACCACCGATCACCCCTGCCGGAATGGCCGCGCTGCGCGCGCGCTACGACCACCTGCTCGGCACCGAGCGACCCGAGATCGTCGAGATCGTCTCGTGGGCGGCAGGCAACGGGGATCGCTCGGAAAACGGCGACTACCTCTACGGTCGCAAGCGCATGCGCGAGATCGACCGCGAACTGGGCCACCTTGCCCGCCGCATGAAGAAGCTGCGCGTCGTCGACCCTTCGCGCCAGACGGAGCGTGACCGGGTCTTCTTCGGCGCCACCGTGACGATCGCGGACGAGGACGACAACCACAGGACCATCACCATCGTCGGTGATGACGAGCAGGATGCCAGTTCCGGCCATATCGGCTGGAGCGCCCCGCTCTCGCGCGCCCTGCGCGGCGCGGCGGTCGGCGACCTCAAGACCGTGCGTCTCCCGTCCGGGGAAAAGGAATGGGAAGTGATCTCCATCGCGTATCCGTAGTATCGCATTCTGCGACAGGCCGGAGGTCGGCATGGCATTGCGTCACAGGATTATCGGCAAGGCGGCGCGGGTGTACTGGCGCCTTTTCAGGCCGCGAACCCTGACCGTGCGGGCGATCGTGTGGAACGGGTCCGGCCAGGTCCTCCTCGTCCGCCACACGTACGGCAATCTCTGGCACTTACCGGGTGGCAGCGCGAAAAAAGGCGAGAGTTTCGAAGTCGCACTGCGCCGGGAACTCGAAGAGGAAATCGACCTTTGCGAACTCACGGTCGAACGCGTGGTCGGCATCTATCACAGCACCGGCGAGTACAAGGATGACCACATCGTCATCTTCGCCGTGCGCACCCGGCAGGCCGTTCGCATCGCCGATCCCAACGAAGTGCGGGAAATAGGATGGTTTTCGCCCGATGCCCTGCCACCGGACATTTCGCCAGCGACCAACCGACGTCTCGGGGATTACCGGCGCGGCGAATTCGCACTCGAGCCCTGGTAGTTTTTGCGGCCTGGAAACGCACCGACAGGTTCAGGGCCGCGATCGCGCGCCTGAACGTGCGAAGACTTTCCCTCGCCCCATCCGTCAGCCTATAGCGCCGCCAATGCATCGTTCGCTTCGCCCGGTCCTGTCGCTCTTGCTTGCCGCCACGTTCATCGTCTGCGGCGGGACAGCCCTGGCGCGCGAAAGTCTCGGACTTTACGGCACCTGGGGCGCCTTTCGCGATCCGGTGGTGCCGCGCTGCTATGCCATCGCCATGGCAGAGCCCAGCACCTTGCGCCGCGACTATCAGCCTTATGTCGCCGTCGGCACCTGGCCGCGTCGCGGTGCCCGCAATCAGCTGCACTTTCGGTTGTCGCGCAAGATGGCGGCAAATCCGCGCATTTCGCTGAGCATCGGCGGCAAGCGCTACGCCCTGACCGGCGGCGGCGGCGACGCCTGGCCGATCGACGAAAAGGACAACGCCGCGATCATCGCCGCCATGCGATCCGCCACGAAGATGTCCGTCAGTGCCCAAGGCGCACAAGGCGGGCGCTTCGGCAATACCTGGCCGCTCGCCGGAGCCGCGTCCGCCATGGACGCGGCGCTGATCGGATGCGCCCAGCTACGCTGACCCGGGCATGAAAAAGGGCGGGAGCATGACGCCCCCGCCCTCCTCTCTCCAAACTGTTGTCGGGATCAGAAGCGGACGCCGACGCCTGCAACGACCTGGTGACGGTCAAGGTCGAGATCGAAACGCTGACCGTCGGCAATGTCGCCGGTGTAGTCGAGTTCACCCTTCTCGTAGTTCGAGTAGCGGTACTCGAGCTTGGCGAAGACGTTGTTGCTCACCGCCTGCTCGATACCCGCACCGATGCGCCAGCCGTCCGCGTCGATGTCGCGGTTGGTCACGACCGAGCCGTCGCCGTTGCGCACGTCGAACTTGGCGTTGGTGTAGCCGCCCTTGGCGTAGACCATGGTCGAGGGCGAAACCACGTAACCAAGGCGCGCACCGAGGTAGAGGTCGCGGTTGGTCTTCACATTGCCGATGCCGAAGCCTTCGAAATCGCCGTTGTCGAACTCGGTCTTGGCGGTCGACCAGGTCACTTCGGCTTCGGGACCGACGACCACGTTGCCCATCCTGAAGTCGTACCCGGCACCGACACCAAAAAGGGCTCCGTCGATCGACTGGTCGTTATCTATGGAGGAATCGTCATCGACGCTGCTGCCGGCCTTGGTCACGTCATAGCCAGCGAGCCCTTCGACGTGGAAACCCTCGAAGGGCTCGGCTGGACCGACATCCTGCGCCATGGCCGGAACCGATGCGATGGCACTGCCGGCAGCGAGACAAACAAGGATCTTCTTCATGTGTAACTCCAATTCTTTTCCATCGGCAGGTCGTGCCCGCCTGGACCGATGAAATGCTCAAGGGCGGAAGAGAGTTTCATGAACGTAAGACAACGAAATCATTGATGTTTTTTGGCAACACTGCATCGACGAGACGCCTTTTCGCAGCGTCGGACGGCGGGAACCGAACGCGAACTTTCGGCGTTCGCATGCGCCCGCTCGCGCTTCATGAATGTCTCGGAATCCCTGCACTCTTCCGAAATGGCGCGGCTTGCACTATATGGCCGCCAATCATGTCAGACACGAAACTCATGCCGATCCCGGGGCACATCGACCCCGTGCCCGTCCCGCGTGACGTCACCCCGCGCGAAGATGGCCGCGTCGATCTCATCGGCCTGCCCAAGAAGCGCATCGCCGAACTGTTCGAGCAGGCAGGTCTGGACGCCAAGGCCGCAAAGCTGCGCGCCAAGCAGGTGTTCCACTGGCTCTACCATCGCGGCGTGACCGAATTCGAGGCGATGACCGACATCGCCAAGACCATGCGCCCCTGGCTGGCCGAGCGTTTCGTCATCGGCCGCCCGGACATCGTCGAGGCCCAGCATTCCAGCGACGGAACGCGCAAGTGGCTGCTGCGTACCGCGGACGGGCACGACTTCGAAATGGTCTTCATCCCCGATGCGGACCGCGGCACGCTGTGCGTTTCCTCACAGGTCGGCTGCACGCTGAACTGCCGCTTCTGCCACACCGGCACGATGCGGCTCGTGCGCAACCTCACGGTCGGCGAGATCGTCGGCCAGGTGATGCTGGCGCGCGATTCACTGGGTGAATGGCCCAAGAACGCGAACGACACCCGCCTCGCCACGATGGCCGGCCTCGACGAGGAAGAGGACGAAGGCTCCTACTCCGCCGACGGGCGCCTGCTCACCAACATCGTGATGATGGGCATGGGCGAACCGCTCTACAATTTCGACAACGTGCGCGACGCGCTCAAACTGGTCATGGACGGCGACGGCCTCGCACTCTCCAAGCGCCGCATCACACTGTCGACCTCGGGCGTGGTGCCGAAGATGGCACTGTGCGGTGAGGAAATTGGCGTGAATCTCGCGGTCTCGCTCCATGCCGTGACCAAGGAAGTGCGCGACGAGATTGTGCCGATCAACAAGAAGTTCGGCATCGAGGAACTGCTCCAGGCCTGCGCCGACTATCCCGGCGCGTCCAATGCGCGGCGCATCACCTTCGAGTATGTCATGCTCAAGGACAAGAACGACAGCGACGACGACGCGCGCGAGCTGGTCCGCCTGCTCAAGCACTACAAGCTGCCGGCCAAGGTCAACCTGATCCCGTTCAACCCCTGGCCAGGCGCTCCCTATGAGTGCTCGACGCCCGAACGGATCCGCTCGTTCTCGAACATCGTCTTCGAGGCAGGCATTTCCGCGCCCGTACGCACTCCACGCGGCCGGGACATCGATGCCGCCTGTGGCCAGTTGAAGACCGCAGCCGAAAAGAAGAGCCGCGCCGAACTGGAACGCCTCTACGCCGAAAAGGAACAGGCGCTCGGCTGACATGCCGACGCCGGATCCACCGGGACCGGCTCCATTGAACATCGCGCCTGCACCATCGTCCCGGACCTGATCCGGGGCGATGTTCGCCAGCGTGCCTGAGGCACAAAAAAAGGACATCCCCGCTTACGCAGGGATGCCCATGAGGGGGAAGCAGTGCTTCCCCACTCGCAGATATCGGGGCGGTCCATGTCCGCCCCGCGTACCTTAAAGGCCGTCGAGACCCTTGCTGACCAGAATGTTCACCTCAACGCGGCGGTTCTGGGCCTTACCCTCTACGGTATCGTTGGTCGCCAGCGGGTCGGCTTCCGACATGCCGGTGGGCGTGAGCATGCGATAGGGCTTCCAGTGGCAAGCCTGCTGCAGGTAGTTCACGACGCGGCCGGCGCGCTTTTCGCTGAGAACCTGGTTGTAATCTTCGTTACCGGTCGAGTCCGTGTAACCGACGACCAGCAGCAGCGCATTGTCCATGCCCTCGGCCTGGGCGGCCGTGGCGCACAGTGCGTCCTTGGCCTCCGGCGAAAGCGCCCACTTGCCGGTATCGAAGTTCACGTTGGTCGTGCCCTTGATGTTGTACTTGTCGATATCGCCCATGCGGCTGCGCAGAGCGTCGGTAGCGGCGGTCTGCTCGGCAAAGCGCTGATCGGTGCCGTTGTGGATCATCGCCGCGGTCTTGAGGTCCTTGCTCTTCAGGTCGATCTTGCTGGCCACGAGTCCGGAGCCCGACTGCAAGGTTGCGACGCTGACCGGCAGACCGTTGACGAGCGAGGTCGCTGCCAGCTTGTCCTTGTTCAGGCCCAGGAAACCGCCGGTGGCCTTGATCACGGTGGCGTCATTGATGACGATGACCGTCTTGGTGCCATCGGCAGAGGTCACCTGCATCTTGTCGCCGCTGCGCGCCGAGATAAAGCCTTCGACCTCGGGACCTGCAGTCATCTGCGAAGCGTCTGCGGCACCGGTGTCATAGGTGGTCGTCAGGACATCACCCTGCGAGGGATCCTGCGACTGCGCAAAGCTGCCGGTTGCCGGCAGGCTCAGCATGGCCAGCATCAACAAGGCCTTCGGACTTTTTGAAACGACACTCATTACGTTACTCCTTCAATTGGCATCAGCCGGCCCTGCCTGTTCGCGGCATTCAATCATGCCGGGCCCCGTGATTGCATCTCCGGCTGTCGGAAATCTGTTCACCCCGGTTTAGTAAGGTGTGCCGCGGGAATGCAGCACATGAACGGTATTCGTGCGTGTTCAGGTCGTCCTTTCTGGCAGATGAACGTGTATGGCAAGACCGCCGGTTGTGCAGGTAATTCGACCGCAATGTGCGACGAGTCGAGCCAGACGGCACTAAAGGAACCCGCGTTCACACCATGGTTAATTTATCATGACGGAAACGGAGAGTCATCGCCTGAAGTCGCGGCTCGCCTAACGATTCGGGACTGATATCGTGGGACTTTTTTCGCAGCGCCGGATAACCGAAGTCTGACAACCAGGGGCCATCCCGGACAATTTGCTTTCAATTAAGCATCTATCTTCAATCGCTTTTCTTCAGGCCGGCAGGTGCTTCACGAACAATTGGGACCAACAGCACGCAAAGTGCACGCAGCAAATGCTTTGGCGATCTGCGAGTGAACAACGATCGGCCGACCGATTGCTTGCGCGCACGATGTTCACGGCCCTGCAAAACACGACAGACGGCCCCGTGCCGGTCGACATATATCCAGCGGATATCAGCGAACGCGCTCAGCCAGTTCAAGGCGTAGAAAAAATGGCAGCCAATCGAAATCGGCTGCCATCAGTCTGACAGGGTTAAACCATTTCTGGCTAGCCCTTCGGGTCGCACAGGTCATGTACTTCAAGAAATCCGATGCCAAATTGTAAAATTACGACATCCCGGCACTGCAACCCCCCATTTACTCGTGACAGTACCCAACTGTCCCTTTCCTGGTCAGTTCTGTCGTCCTTGTTTACGTCCATCGAATTAGGGCTCTGCCAAGCCGGTGCCGAGGAACTCCATGGATTTGCGCAACAATATTTACTTCTTCATCGGGAACGCCGTCCGATAGCGGGACGAAACAACGATATATGACCTTTGATATGCTATGGATAATGCCGTATTAACCATGCGGTCGACAGGCCTGCCATATCGAAAAGGGAAACAGCATGAGGATTTTGAGAAGCTTCAAGGGGCTTTTTCGCAGCCATCGCAGCCATCGTTCATCGCTGGACATCGAAACGGCTGTGCGCTGGCGCAAGTGTCCGGAAAGCAATCAGGCCATCGGACAAGCCTTGTGCGCCGATCCCGTCCCGCAAATCCAACTCAACCAGATGCACTGACCCGCCACCCGCGAAACGTGTGACGCCGAAGGACCCAATAGCGCGCAAGAGCCGCGTACGAGGCCTAGCCCATAATGACAGTGCTGTCTTGTGAATGGATGGTAGCGGAGGAGGGACTCGACCCCCCGACACGCGGATTATGATACCCCTCTACTGACCTGATTTAATTGAATTTTTCCCCCGAACACGGGGAAATCCCACATTGAAAAATCAATGGGTTACGAGCGAAAAGCCAACTGAAAATCAGCCTTCCACAAGCCCCACATGGCGGCGGAGCTATGACGTCGAGGACCCGCGTGCGCAGGTTTCAACCATCTACTGGGAACCGACCGACCGGAACGAGAATGCGTTGAAGTTCTTCGACGCATTCAAGGACACGGTCTGGGACTATTCCGATCACGTCCGCAAGCCCGGCAAGCCGCTCCCCATTTCCGCGAACGCAGTGATCGTGCTTCGCGCGCTGCTCCGCTTCATGGATGGCAAGACCGGCCGCTGCGATCCTTGCCTCGACACGATCGCGAGTCGATCGAAGCTCTCCAGGCGAACGGTGGTTCGACAACTGGAAGCTCTCCGCAACCAGCGAATCATCGACTGGGTCCGCCGCACCGTAAAAACCGGGAATGCTCCAGGCGAAGGTCCGCAAAGAAAACAGACGAGCAACGCCTACTTCATCGACATCACCAAGCTCCCGATCGAGATCGTGAGAACATTGCGTCAGAAGCTGGGCGACAAGCTGAGAGAAACCTGCCGGATCCTCAAAGGCTCAGGACCAGTGCCATCACGAATTGCGACCAAAGCCGCGCGACTCGTGTCGGGCCTGACAGGCGCCCTCGCCACTTCCCTGGGACGTGACCATGCCCGGCGCCAATCACTCGCCGCCGGCACTGCACAGGATCGACTCGCGCACATGTATGGGGACGACACAGAGGCAATGCGCCAACACGCTGAAATGCTCGCCGCTCCTTTCGGGCTTAGTGCGAGTGCCAGACTGGCATTGTACCCCCTCCCCCAGAACATAAAGGATAAGGACTGAGAGCGCTGAAGCGCCCTCAGGCTTCAAATTTGTTGTTGCCCCCAGCCCGAAGGGCCTTTCCCGCCATGAGCGGAGCGCCAGCGGAACTGGCGCGCGAGGGCGGCTGCGCCGCCCGGGGTGTTCCAGGGGGCCAAGAGCAAAGGTCGTGCCGTTTCGATCCGTCACGCTGGAGGAGATTACGTGCAGAATTGTGCGTTATAGCTCCAAGGGTCGCCGCAACGGCCGGAGGTGGCGAAGATGGGGGACCTCAAGCCTGCATCACTCGCGGCCCGACTGCGTCATTCGAACCCCAAAAGCGAGCAGGCGAGGCGTGGGGGCAAGCGCGGCGCACGGGGTCTGGATGAACGCTGAGAGAGCTTCCGGGCGCAGGTTAAGCGCGCAAGCGGCACCCTTGTCCAGCAAGCCAGCATCGTGTTGCAAGCCTCTGTATCTTGACGACGAGGTCGAAAAACGGCTTCCGTTTCCCGGTCGACGGATATTTAGCGCGTAAGGTGTGCGGGCCATCCCAAACAACGGTTCTGCAAATAGCTCAGCGCAGGCTACAAGATACCATGCTCAACTCTCTGGGATTCGAGATTGGCGGAGAATGCGACGACCCAATGATGGTCGTCGCTCACAATATCTGTGGCGCTCTGGTTCGGATCGAACAGGTCGATCGCGGTCTCACTTGCCGCTGCACGTGTGTCAGTTGCAAGGGGCCTCTCATCGCACGACAAGGCGAGACCAACGCCTGGTCATTCGCCCATGTATCAGGTGAGGATTGTGGCGGCAGGGAAAGCCAGGCGCATCTCTTCGGCAAGCAGATTATCGATGCGGCCGGCGGACTGCATCTGGCGAGCCGCGAGAAATGGGGCGCGATTGACCCTGAATTTCAACCTCTGGACGAAATCATATTGGAGCAGCGCTTCGGTGATGTCCGCCCCGATCTCCTATGCCGCTATCGCGGCGCTGAACTCTCCATCGAGATCAAGGTCACGCACGCCTGCAGCCCTCGCAAGCTGGCCATTTATCAGTCTGCGGACATTTCCGTACTGGAGATCGATCTGAGCAGTGTCCGGCACAAGAGCGACGAAGAGCTAGCCGTAGCTGTCCTGAGGACCGCCCCGAGACAATGGCTCCATCGAAGTGGCGGGCGTCCAGTTCCTCGCAAGCCTCCAGAAATCGGAAGCTTGCGGCAATTATCGCCCCGCCTTACGCGACCGGCGAGTATCGGGGCAGAAGAATGGCAGAACATGGGAACGCTCGAGAAAGTGGAGGCTGTCAATCCCGCGAGCCGGGAACGCGAGATACTTGAAGCCAAACATGCCTCATGGCGCGGGCGACACGGCAAACGCCAACCTTAAAGGTCAGCTGAGCAAATGGATTTGAAGCTCCGCAAGGCTGGCGATTTCGGAATGTCTGGCTCCCGGCTGAAATGCGCCCTTGTCGCTCGTTCAATGACGATCTTGCTACCCAAAAATCGGTCATTCAAGTTATGGCGTGGTCCGAGACAAAGCCGTTGTCTCATGAGACAGATTTAGCGGCAGCTCTTGTAAGCAAAACGCGTTCGAAATCCGCACTGTGCAGCGACAAGTCGGGACCCTTGCGATCATGCCAGGCGCTTCCGTAATATCTTCACCACAATAGGGTGAGTTTAAGGGAAACGATTAAGTGCAGGAAGCGACCAAGCAGTTCATGGATATGATCGCGCACTTCCTCGAAATCGTGAGAACGGCGGCTCCTGTAGTGACCGCTTTCATCGCCTTTCGTGCTCTCAGGAACTGGCAGCGCCAGGACCGGGCGAAACGCCAGGCTGAGTTTCTGGACGAGCTCATCGATGCGACGCACGAACACATCGTTGCCATTCAGCGGCCAATCGAACTCCTGAAACTGGCTAAAATTGGCATCGACAGCCACGCAAACACCTACGAGACGCGCGGTGCCGCGGACCAGAAGACGGCCGGTGCGCTTCACTATATCCAAAAAAGGGGCGAGCCGGACGGAGAGCGGTTGCGCGAGGCGCTTGTGGCGACCCAGCCATCAGTGGTCAAGCTGCGCTCGCTCTGCGCAAAGGGTCAGGTTTTCAAGTTTTACGATTATGCGAAGTGCTTCAATGCCGTGACCAAGCTCGTCTGGCATTCCGGCCGAATTGAGGCCTTTACCTCGCTTATCGTTTCACCATCGTTAAACTGGAAACACCCGGAAGTGAGCAGCTTGCTCGACAAGCTGCTGATCATCGAGCCGGAAGATATTCAGGCAGATCTAAGCGAACAGAACGCTGCGATCATCGAATTCGCCCGCGACACCTACGCGCGCATCTACGGCTGAACAGGCGCGATGACTGGCTACACCGCGCCCATTGCGCCGGCTGAGCCGCAAATTTTTCAATCCCTACAAGTGGACGGTCTGCTTGCCATCCCGATCAACATCATGAGCCTCCGGCAAAGCCGAGGCTATTCAGCTCGAATTTTCGGTCTTGAAGTATGCGCTTCGGTGGATCGCGAGGTAAGCACTTTGAGCTGCCTTAAATGGGCCAACATTTTTGGCGTCATCAAGCCCCCAGGAGGACCAGACCTCAGCTGGCAAGTGGGATGACTTCAGTACCGTCCCATTATCTTCAAAACTGATCAGGCCGCGATCAAATAGCCGGTCCACATGTGGCGACAGCAGCAAACCATTGCAGCCATCCAGCTTTTCCTGATCGCTGCAGTGGCGCCAGGGCTTTATGTGGCTGGCGATTAGGAAATGTGGATCGCTCACACCGGTTAGGCGGCATCGCTTTTCGTTGAGGCGCACATTGGCCTTGAACCGGCCTTGCCCGCGCCGAGCCAGAACCAACTGCTGTTTCTGGGTCGCCGTGATGTCGGTGCGACCTTGAAGAGCCCTCTGTTCCTGTTCGTCAGCAATCTCGTTCGCGTCGTCGACGGGGTCAGTAGCAGCGACTTGTGAGACCGACAGCCCCATCTTGTCCATAACGATTTGGGCAAAGGCCTCCGAGACTTCGGCCAGGTACACCCCCTGGTTCCCATTGCCGTTGGGCTGCAACGGAGCATATTTGGCCGCCAAATGCGGCGCCAACTCACCAATGTAGTCTTTCGGGCGGATCGGGTTTTCGACGACCTCGAACTCCACGGGCACCAGCCAGCCTTCATCACCCCACTGGTCGCCTATAGTGCCAAACTCGGGCTTACTTGCGGACTCCGCAGGACCTTGCGCAACGCCCACAGCCTTGATCAAGGTGTCGCAAAACGACAGCACCAAGTCCCCCGCGCGCACCTGCTCCATGGTATCGTAAAAGTGGTTGCGCCCACCATCCTTGCGGCGCTTGGGCGACCATAGGAAGCCGCCCTGCACTTCGTGCTTGTAAGTTTGGTTCTGATTGACCCACCAGTACCGCATGCTCACTCCGCGTTTATCGTGTTAGTTGCCAGCAGGGCACGCACGGCCTCGGCGACAGGGATGTCTGCTGGAGCAAGGTCTAAGCTCAATAGCTCGCTACCGTCCACCCAGCGCGCCTCATCATGCACACTGAGCTGACAAGTTTGCGTGATCATGCGCACGCGAACAGCTATGAGGTTGATCGCTCCGCCAGGGTAGGTGTGCAGATTGGATGTGAGCACATCACCGGCCTCGCATGCAATGGCCAACTCCTCTGAGAGTTCTCGTATGATACAGGCCTGCGGGGTTTCGCCGGGCTCCATCTTACCGCCTGGGAACTCCCAAAGGCCCGCCATTTCTTGTCCAGGCGCCCGGCGTGTGACGAGCACGCGACCCTTGTGTATAATGATCGCGGCAGCGACATCCTTAGCTGGTTTCATGAGCGGTATGATCACATGGGCGCGCAGAGCCGGCAAGGGCGCCGCCTGTGGTGTCTCCGATGCGAGCAACTGGCGCCCATCCCAGTCCTTCGACGCGAGTTAGTGCTTACCCGAAAGCGGCCGTTCGAGAGAGGGGCTCGTAAGCGTCGGCTCCTTGTTGGAAACATGATTGTTTACTCGAGTCGAGTGCGCGGCGTTGGACGAAGCCCTGACTATTACTTTGCCTCCAGCGCCTCCATTAACGGAACCTACGCATCAATGCAGAGCAGATTCTTGGCTATCTGCTCGATCTCCTGCCGCCCGTCTCCTGGAAGCCGATCCCAAAAATCGTCAGACTGGACGAACGCAATTAGTTTGTTCAGGTCTTTGTCCTTTAGTCCGTCAGGCAGATAAGCTTCGAGCGCCCCTTTGCGGAGAACAAAGGTTTGCGCCGCGCTCTGTCCAACAAGAAAAGCTTCCAATTTTTGCTCATCCTCTTTCGATAGCTCGGCCGGGAGCCGCCGTCTCCTCGACTTGATGTATTCCCAAACATCTTGCGCGTCGTCCCACGACCCAGAACTCATCGCTTCGTCGATGCGAGCAACCAGAGCATTCCCATCCATGCTTTTTACATTGTTGATCACGTCATCTTTGATTTCCTGCTCATTAAGGACAAATAGCGCCTTGACATCGCCTGTTGCGAGTTGCTCGACGTAATCGAGGTCCGCAATAATTGCACTTTCAACATGGCATGCGCCCAGAAGTTGCTTGTATGCAGGGAAAAGTCCCTTTCCGCCGACGCTCACCACCTCAAGAGAGGAGTCGCGCAAGACACCCGCCTTTGCGGCAACGATATCGAGGACCCTTTCGAAAAAAATAAGGTCTGATAGCCCTTCAACAAGCACAACCTTATCGGTAAAAAAGATACGTTCATTGTTTTGACTGTTCACAACGTTAAACTGTCCGTCGTCGAGACATT
>NZ_CCBH010000170.1:0-149264 GCF_001368935.1 Novosphingobium sp. KN65.2 | reverse complement strand
CGGCGCCCCTTTCTTCTCCCCCCCCCGCCGGCCGGGCGCCGGGGGGGGGCTTTTGCCGTCACTCCAGACTGAGCGGTCGGGCTCAGTTGGTCTGGTTGTCCATTTCCGCTTCTGCGTCCTTGGCAGCCTGTTCGGCGCTCGAGGCGGCGTCCCCGGCAGCGTCGGCGGCATCGGCGCCAGCTTCCTTGGCGGCATCGGCAGCGTCGTTCGCAGCACCGGCCATCGCGTCGCCCGCGTTGTCGACCGCACCGGCGGCGTCGGTCGCCATGGCGCTCATGTCATCGGCAGCGGAGGACGCTGCGGCTTCGGTCGCATCCTGGGTCTGTTCCGAGCAGGCGGCGAGCGAAAGGGCCGCAACGGCGGCAGTGGTTGCAATAACGATCTTGCGCATCTTTTGGTAATCCCTCGTTGGCAAGTTGAACCCCGATGGCGAAAGCCACGAAGCAGGCCCGGCACCTTGGTCCGGACCGGTCCCCCATGGATTAGGAGGGGCCGCGCGGCGTTTCAAGCACTCGGGCCAAAACGCATTTCGCAGCATCGGGTTCCCGAGAAAGTTCACGACCTTCATCGACCTGCCTGCTGACGCCTTGCTCCCGCGCTGCTAGGGGACTGTCCATGGATCCCAAGCAGCACCTCTACCTCGTCGATGGCTCGGCCTACATTTTCCGCGCCTATCACCGCCTGCCGCCGCTGACGAACCCGGAAGGCACGCCGGTCGGGGCGGTCTACGGCTACACGACGATGCTGTGGAAGCTGGCAGACGATCTCAACAAGGCCGACGGTCCCACGCACCTGGCCGTCATTCTCGATGCCGGGAGCAAGTCCTTCCGCAACGACATCTACGAGGAATACAAGGCCAACCGTCCGCCGCCGCCGGAAGACCTGCGCCCGCAGTTTCCGCTGATTCGCGATGCGACCCGCGCCTTCTCGCTGCCTTGCATCGAGGAGCAGGGTTTCGAGGCCGACGACCTCATCGCCTCCTACGCGCGCGCCGCTGCCGAGCAGGGGTGGAACGTCACCATCGTATCTTCGGACAAGGACCTGATGCAGCTTGTCGGCACCTGCGAGAAGGGCGGCGGCAAGATCGACATGCTGGACACGATGAAGAACCAGCGCATCGACATCGATGAGGTGGTCGAGAAATTCGGTGTGCCGCCCGAAAAGGTCGGCGACGTGCTGGCGCTGATGGGTGACTCGGTGGACAACGTGCCCGGCGTCTATGGCGTGGGGCCCAAGACCGCGACCAAGCTGATCCAGGACTACGGCGATCTGGAATCGGCACTGGCTGCCGCGCCCGGGATGAAGAAGTCGAAGCTGCAGGAACGCCTGATCGAGCAGGCCGAGCAGGCCCGCCTGTCCAAGGTGCTGGTTACGCTGAAGGAAGACTGCAACCTGCCGATACCGCTCGAGGACTTCAAGCTCGACGCGATCCCGCCCGAACCGCTTGCCGAATTCCTCTCCACGCATGGTTTCACCAGCCTTCTCAAGCGCCTCAATGGCGGTGCCGGTAGCCCGGAGCGCGCGACGCAGCTCCACCCGTCCAAGCCGGTAACGGCGGGCGCCGCTCCTGCCGAAGGCGCCGCGCGCCAGTCGCTGCCGGAATTCCCTGCGCTCGACTATGCCGCCTATGAATGCGTGCAGACGCTCGAGGCGCTGCGGGCCTGGGTGGACAAGGCAGCGGCGGCGCATCTCGTCGCGGTCGATACCGAGACTTCCGCGCTCGATGCCATGAAGGCCGACCTGACCGGCGTCAGCCTGGCGATCGGGCCGAACGATGCCTGCTATATTCCCCTTGGGCATGGCGGCAGCGACATGTTCGCCGAAAAGCCACAGCAGGTGCCGCTCGACAAGGCGATCGAGGTGCTCAAGCCGCTGCTGGAAAGCGATGCGGTGCTCAAGGTCGGGCAGAACATCAAGTACGACCTGAACGTGCTGGCGCGCTATGGTATCGCGGTTTCGCCGGTCGACGATACGATGATCGAGAGTTTCTGCCTCGATGCCGGTCGATCGATCGACGGGATCGGCGGCGGCCACGGGATGGACGAATTGTCCGAGCGCCACCTCGGCCACAAGCCGATGGCGTTCAAGGATCTGTGCGGCACCGGCAAGAAGGCGATTCCCTTCGGCGAAGTCCCGCTGGACAAGGCGACCCATTATGCGGCGGAGGACGCCGACGTTACCTGGCGGCTGCACACCCTGCTCAAGCCCCGCCTGTCCGAGGAAGGCGGCACCCGCATCTACGAACGGGTCGATCGCCCGCTGATCCCGGTCGTTGCGCAGATGGAGCGCCACGGCATCAAGGTCGACCGTGAAAAGCTGGCAGGCCTTTCCAGCCAGTTTGCCGAGGCGATCGGCGCGCTCGAAGCCGAAATCCACGAGGCCGCGGGCCAGGAATTCACCATCGGCAGCCCCAAGCAACTCGGCGAGGTGCTGTTCGACAAGCTGGGCTGCAAGGGCGGCAAGAAGGGCAAGTCGGGCCAGTATTCCACCGACCAGTCGGTGCTCGAGAAGCTTGCCGGCGAGGGTGCTGAAGTCGCGACCAAGGTCCTCGAATGGCGCCAGCTTTCGAAGCTGCGCTCGACTTATACCGAGGCACTGCAGGCGGCGATCAACCCGAAGACGGGCCGCGTCCACACCAGCTATTCGCTGGTCGGCGCGCAGACCGGACGCCTGTCCTCGACCGATCCCAACCTGCAGAACATCCCGATCCGCACCGAGATCGGCCGCCAGATCCGTGACTGCTTCGTCGCAGACAAGGGCAATGTCCTGCTCGCGGCCGACTACTCGCAGATCGAGTTGCGTCTGGCGGCGTACATGGCGGACGTGCCGAGCCTGAAGGAAGCCTTCGCCAATGGCGAGGACATCCACGCGCGCACGGCGCAGGAGATGTTCGGGACGGTCGACCGCGATACCCGCGGCCGGGCCAAGACGATCAACTTCGCGATCCTCTACGGCATTTCGCGGTGGGGCCTTGCAGGTCGCCTCGGCGTCGAGGCGGACGAGGCGCAGGCCATGATCGACCGCTACTTCGAACGCTTCCCCGGCATCCAGCGCTACATCGCCTACACGCTCGAGCAGGTGCGTGAGCGTGGTTATTCGGAGACGCTGTTCGGCCGCAAGACCTGGTTCCCGCGCATAACCTCGAAGAACCAGGCTGAGCGGCAGGGCAGCGAACGCGCCGCGATCAATGCGCCGATCCAGGGCACCTGCGCCGATATCATCAAGCGCGCCATGGTGCGCATGCAGCCCGAACTGGAAAAGGCGGGCCTGGGGCATGCACGCATGCTGCTGCAGGTGCATGACGAACTGGTGTTCGAACTGCCCGAAGCCGACGTCGCAGCCGCCTCGAAGGTCATCGAGCGGGTCATGGCGAGCGCGGCGGAGCCGGCGGTCAAGCTGGACGTACCGCTGGGTGTCGAGATCGGTTCGGGATCGAGCTGGGGCGCCGCGCACTGATCGCCCGCGTCGGGCTGCGTGAATTTACGGCCTTGATTATGCTGCGATGCGGCATAACCTCTTGCGCATGATCCGGTTCATCGACCGCCACCTCGTCGCCCTGCCGACCTGGGCGGAGCAGCCCCTGCTTGCCGGGATCGCCGCTGCCATCGGCATTGCCGTGGCACTGGCGGTTCATTGGTTCGTCTTCCGCCTCCTGCGCCGGGTCGCCCGGTCGAGCAGCACCGATTCCGACGACATCGTCGTCAAGCGGCTGGCGCGGCCGACCCGTTATGCCTTCGTGGCCCTGGGCATCGTTCTGGCCGCGCGCGAGATGCCGGTGCTCGAGGCGGTCTGGTCGCGCTTCTCGGGCTTCGTCATGCCGCTGCTGACCGGCTGGATCGCGGTCGCGGTGCTACGCGCCTTCGTCGAAGCAATGATCCTGCGCAACGACATCTCGGTAGAGGACAACCACAACGCCCGGCGCCGCCGCACCCGGCTGGCGATCTTCAGCCGCATCGGCACGTTTTTGATCGTCTTCCTGACGGTGGCAGGCATGCTCGCCTCGATTCCCGGGGTGCGCGAGATCGGGGTGACGCTCATGGCCTCGGCCGGCCTTGCCGCCCTGGCTGTCGGCGCGGCGGCGCAGCCTGCGCTCAAGGCCCTGATCGCCGGTTTCCAGATGGCGCTGACCGAACCCATCGCGATCGACGATGTGGTGATCATCGACGGCGAATGGGGCCGGATCGAGGATATCCGCACGACTTACGTGATCGTGCGCGTCTGGGATGACCGCCGATTGGTCGTGCCGTCCAACCGCTTCCTCGAGGATACCTTCCAGAACTGGACCAAGACCAGCTCCGAACTGCTCGGTACGGTCATGATCTACCTTGACCACGGGGCCGACATTGCGCCGATCCGCGCGGAATATACCCGGCAGATTACCGCGCACCGCCTCTGGGACAAGCGCGCGCAGGTGCTGCAGGTCACGGATTGCGACAACGAGGCCATCGAAGTGCGCCTGCTGATGAGCGCGAAGGACGGACCCGCGCTGTTCGACTTGCGCTGCGAAATCCGCGAATCGATGCTCGACTGGATCCGCCGCGAAAAGCCCGAGGCCCTCGTCCGCCGCCGCACCCTGCCGGTCGCTCCGGTGGAGTTGGCCGCTGGTCCGTCGGTGGCCGAAGCCATGGCTGGCGAAGGCAAGGGCGCCGTTTCGCCCTAGGCGGAGCGGGAACTGGCCCCCAACGAATAAGCCCGGCCGCAAAGGGCCGGGCTTTTCTATGGTATCGAGCCGGGACCGATCAGTCCCCGTGCTTCCTGTCTCTTGTCGATTCCACCATGCCGGGCGTGATGAAGCCGATCGGCGCCACTTCCATGGCGCGCTTCTTCAGCTCGCCCTTCATGCGGGAATACTCGTTTTCCATTTCCTCGGTCACCGTGGCGCGGCTGTCGTCCAGGGCTTCCTCGAAATCGGCCATGCTGACCGACCGGACATCGGCGCCACCCTTGCGGATGGCAATGAGACCGGCCCGGCGCACCACGTCTTCGAGATCGGCACCGGTGAAACGCTCGGTCCGCTCCGCGATGTCGGCCAGCGAGACGTCCTCGGCCAGCGGCATCTTCGAAGTGTGGATGCCCAGGATATGCTCGCGACCGGCCGTATCGGGCGTGCCCACATAGACCAGTTCGTCGAAGCGGCCGGGACGCAGCAGGGCCGGATCGACGAGGGTTGGGCGATTGGTGGCGCCGATCAGGACGACCGACTGCAATTCTTCCATCCCGTCCATTTCGGCAAGGATCGTGTTGACCACGCGGGCCGTGACCTGCGGCTCGCCGAAACCGCCGCCCGAACCGCGTGCGGGCACCAGGCTGTCGATCTCGTCGATGAAGATGACGCAAGGTGCAACCTGGCGGGCGCGGGCGAAAAGCCGGGCAATCTGCTGTTCGCTTTCGCCGTACCATTTCGAGAGCAGGTCCGATGACTTGATCGAGATGAAGTTGGCCTCGGCTTCCTTGGCGACGGCCTTGGCCAGCAGCGTCTTGCCGGTGCCCGGCGGCCCGTAGAGCAGGAAGCCCTTGGCCGGCCGGATGCCCAGCTTGTGGAACGCCTCGGGGTTCCTCAGCGGCAGCTCGACGCCTTCCTTGAGCTTGAGCTGAGCTTCATCGAGCCCGCCGATATCGGACCAGCCGATATTGGGGACCTGCACCATGACCTCGCGCATGGCCGAGGGCTGGATGCGCTTGAGCGCCTCGATGAAATCCTCGCGGGTGACCGAGAGGTTCTCCAGCACTTCGGGCGGGATCGTGCGCGCTTCGAGGTCGATCTGCGGCATGATCCGGCGCACGGCTTCGATCGCGGCCTCGCGGGCGAGGGCGGCGATGTCGGCGCCGACGAAGCCATGCGTAGTGCGCGCCAGTTCCTTGAGGTCCACCTTGTCGCCCAGCGGCATGCCGCGGGTGTGGATGGCCAGGATCTCGCGCCGCCCGCTTTCGTCAGGCACGCCGATGACGATTTCGCGGTCGAAGCGGCCGGGGCGGCGCAGCGCCTCGTCGATCGCCTCGGGCCGGTTGGTCGCGGCGATGACGACCACGTGCGCGCGGCTGTTGAGGCCGTCCATCAGCGTGAGCAGCTGGGCGACGAGGCGCTTCTCCGCCTCGCCGTGGACCTGGCTCCGCTTGGGCGCGATCGAATCGATCTCGTCGATGAAGATGATCGCCGGGGCAGCCTTGGTCGCCTCGTCGAACACCTCGCGCAGGGCCTTTTCGCTGTCGCCATAGCCCGAACCCATGATCTCGGGCCCGTTGATCGAGAAGAAGTTGGCCTCGCTTTCGTTGGCGACGGCCTGCGCCAGGCGGGTCTTGCCGGTTCCCGGCGGACCATGGAGCAGCACGCCCTTGGGCGGCGCTACACCGAGTCGGGTGAACAGCTCGGGATAGCGGAGCGGCAGCTCGACCATTTCACGCAGCTGGCGGATGGTATCGCCCATGCCGCCCACGTCGTCGTAGTTGATGTCGCCGCGCCGGGCTTCGGCTTCCTCGAAGACCTCGCGCAGTTCGACTTCGGTATTCTCGTCGATGTGGACGATGCCGCGCGGCGTGGTCGAAACGACGTTCAGGCGGATCTGCGTCAGGGCATAGGCAGGCGCATTGAACATGCGGCGCAGTTGCGGGGGAATGTCGGCCACCTGCTGCTGACCGGTCGTGGCGACGAGATCGCCCTGGACCATCGGACGGCCCGCGAAGTTGCGCTTGAGCGCGGCGGAGGGGCCCTGCAGGCGCATTTCCTTTTGCGCGGGCGCGAAGACGACCCGCTGGGCCGGACGCGATTCGCCCTTGCGGACCGTGACGTGATCGCCCGAACCGACTTCGGCATTGACGCGCTGGAGACCGTCGAGCCGGATGACTTCCAGCCCTTCGTCTTCGGGATAGGCCAGAACGGCCTGAGCCACCGTTACCGATTTGCCGGTGATTTCCAGCACATCGCCTTCCATCGCGCCGATCGCCGAAAGCGATGCGCGCGACATGCGGGCAATGCCCTGGCCGCTCTCTTCCTGCCGGGCGGCCGCAACCTGCAGCCTGACCGTCCGTTCGTCCACCTGGGGTGGGGCGTCCGCCATGTGATTCCTTTCCTTCGCCCAATTCCCTCATGTGCCGCGCGTCGACATCGCGACTTTCTTGGGAGTGACCTTGAGCTAGGTATCGCCCCGAGGGATTTCAAACGAACGGTGATGGCAATCTCAAGTTCCCGCGCGCGTGGGCAGCGCTGCGGAGCGCCATTTCATGATAACGCTCACAGATTGCGGACAAAAAAAGGCCCGGACGTTGCCGACCGGGCCGTGGAAGTTTTGGGAGAGGATGCCTGAAAGGCAGTTTGGTTATGACTCCGGTCGCCTTTTTGTGCAAGTGCGAAATGCGATTCCTGGAGATGCAAAAAAATCAATTACAGTTGCGATTAGGCCAAGAGATCCGTCGAAATCTCCGAAATCCGCCGGAAATTCCCCTAATCCATAGTCGAATCAGGTTTCATATTTCATTGTAATACTTTCAGGTTTTGGCTGCGGTGCCGGGCGTGCGGAGTGATCCTGCTGCGTCGCGAAATCTCCTAAGCTAGCTCAGGACCTTATTGCCATAGCGTTCAGCTTATCGCCTCGCTGGACTGCATTGGGAGGGGAATTCGGCCAAATCCGATGCGCAAATCAAGCCGCGACTCGCCAACCGCGCCGGGCCCCTGAGGCTCGACTCGGTTCGCGATCCGTCTTCGACATCCGACGCACCGGTTGCGGCGGGGGCAGGATCAGAGTTACGCGCTGGCGCCCGGCAGCCCGGATCGGCACCGGGGCGCGGTCATGTGGTGAAGCGGACGCCCGGCTTGAGCGGTCAGTGCACCAGCAGCAGGGCCGGCGATTTCGCTTCATTGAGGAAGTAGGCGGTGACGCCGCCGAACAGGAACTCACGCATCCGGCTCTTGCCGTAGGCTCCCATCACCAGAAGTTCGGCGTGGTTCTGCGCCACGGCAGCGGCGAGCGTCTCTTCGGTCGAGCCGCGACGCTGGTGCTCCTCGAACTCGGCATGAATGCCGTGGCGCGAGAGATAGCGCAGCGCTTCGGTGCCCGGATAGCCGCCCGGCTTCTCGGCAACGGAGATCACTTTCACCATCTGGCAGTCGGCCAGCAGCGGCACCGATGCGCGCAGCGCGGCCGCGGCCTGTTCCCCGCCGTCCCAGGCGATGCAGGCGCGGCGGATCGGGATTTCCAGCCCCTTGCCGTCTGGCAGGGCGAGAACCGGAGTGCTGGATATCAGGGCCACTTCGCCGGCCAGTCCGCCTGCGCGCGATACGATCACGAGATCGGACAGGCGTGCCGCCCCGGCCAGGGCGTTGACCGGGTCGTCTTCGCTGCGCAGGACATTGAACGCCACGTCGTCGCGCGAAAGGCGGGCCTCGATCGCTTCGGCGGCGGCATCGTCTTCGCCGCGCGCCTGTTCCAGCGCATCGGAGATCACATAGCTGCCGCCCATGGGATCCATGGCGATGTAGCGGGTTACCGGCGTATCGACGAGAACGGTGACGTGACCGCCGGTTCGTCGTGCGAGGTCGAGCGCGGTGTTGATCCGGGCTTCGCTGTCCGGCTTGCGGTCCGCATTGACGAGAATCGAGCGCATGTCCATTTCTCCCACTGATTTTCGAACCTTAGCGAGAGGGTACGCCCCCGCCATGACCGAGATCAAACATTAATCGCGTTTGTTGCCGCGATCGGGTGTCTGGTCTCTTTTCAAAGCGTTCAATGCGCGGCCTGTTCCGGATGGGCGTCGATCGAGAGCCGGCCCGCTCTTTCGAACAGCTCGAGAATGACCGGTTCGCGTTCACGCGTGCGAATCGCGGCTTCGAAATGTACCTTCTGTTCCGGCCGGGGCAGGATTTCGACGAGGGATCCTGTGTGCAGATGCTCTCTTACCATGGTTTCGGGCAGAACCGCAGCGCCCTGGCCGCTGCTGACGATCTCGATCATGGTGCGCACGTTGTTGCAGGTGTGCACTGCCCGCGGCGAGAGGCCGTGAACCGCCAGAGTGCCGATGGCGACGGTGTGGATCGGCGAGTGATCGGGCAGCGACCAGACCGGCAACGGCTGCGCGAACCCGCCTGCGCGCGCCACCGCAGGGCCGGCCACCCAGACGAGGTCGACCGAGCCGATCGGCGCCGTGCGAATGCCGGGACTGGCCACCGGTCCGGCGAGAAAGACGATGTCGCGCGTGCCCGACAGGAGCTGCTGAAGCAGGCGCGCGGTCAGGTCGAGCTCGATTTCCATGGTGACGCCGGGCCGCTCGCGCTCGATCGCGCCGATGAAGGCGGGCAGGCAGCTTGCCGCGGCGATCTCGCCTGATCCGATGCGCACCGCGCCCGTTGCGCCGGCGAAGTCGCTCGCTTCCAGCAGCACCTGCTCCAGCCCGCTGCGCAGCGGTTCGCAGGCCTGCACCAGCCTGCGTCCACGCGCGGTGAGAACCATCCGGCGCCCGTCGCGTTGGAACAGCGAGAGGCCCAGTTGCTCCTCGATCTCGCGCACCCGGGCGGAAATCGCCGGCTGGGTGGTGTTCAGCCGCTGCGCCGCTGCGGCGAAAGTGCCCAGGCGGTCGATCCACATGAGCGTTTCCAGATGATAGAGCGCGATCCGTTTCATAAAACTTTCTTATCGAAACAGATAAAAAACAATCGCTATTCGTAATGTCAATGCATGTCTAGGGTATCGCGCAAGCGAGAGGAGATCTGATGAACAAACTCTATCCCAGTGCAGACGCCGCCCTCGACGGGCTGCTCAAGGACGGCCTGCTGATCGCCGCGGGCGGTTTCGGCCTTTGCGGCATTCCCGAGCGCCTGCTCGACGCCGTGCGCGACAGCGGGGTCAAGGACCTGACCTTTGCCTCGAACAATGCCGGCATCGACAACGAGGGCATCGGCAAGCTGCTGCGCACGCGGCAGGTGAAGAAGATGATCTCCTCCTACGTGGGCGAGAACAAGGAGTTCGAACGCCAGTTCCTTTCGGGAGAGCTGGAAGTCGAATTCTGTCCGCAGGGCACCCTGGCCGAGCGCATGCGCGCCGGCGGCGCGGGCATCCCGGGCTTCTACACCAAGACCGGCGTCGGCACCCAGGTTGCCGAGGGCAAGGAAACCAAGGTCTTCGCCGATTCCAACGGGGTGGATCAGGAGTACGTGCTCGAGCGCGGCATCTTCGCCGATCTTTCGCTGGTCAAGGCGTGGAAGGCGGACGAGAGCGGCAACGTCGTGTTCCGCAAGACCGCCCGCAACTTCAACGTGCCCGCCGCGACCTGCGGCAAGGTCTGCATCGTCGAAGTGGAAGAGATCGTGCCGACCGGCGCGCTCGAACCGGATCACATCCACCTGCCGGGCGTCTACGTCCAGCGCCTCGTGCTCGGCGCCCCCTACGACAAGAAGATCGAATTCACGACGACCCGCGAAAGGGAGACCGCCTGATGTCCGAGGAAACCAAGAAGGGCTGGGATCGCAACCAGATGGCCGCCCGCGCGGCGCAGGAACTGGAAGACGGTTTCTACGTCAACCTGGGCATCGGCATCCCGACGCTGGTCGCCAACCACGTGCCCAAGGGCGTGACCGTCACCCTGCAGTCGGAAAACGGCATGCTCGGCATCGGGCCGTTCCCCTATCCGGACGAGGTCGATCCCGATCTCATCAACGCCGGCAAGCAGACGGTCAGCGAACTGCCGCAGACCGCCTTCTTCGACAGCGCCACCAGCTTCGCGATGATCCGCGGCGGGCATATCGACCTGGCCGTGCTGGGCGCGATGGAAGTGGCCGAGAACGGTGACATCGCCAACTGGATGATTCCGGGCAAGATGATCAAGGGCATGGGCGGCGCGATGGACCTCGTGGCTGGCGTGAAGAAGATCATCGTCGTCATGGAGCACACCTCCAAGAACGGCGATCCCAAGTTCATTCCCGAATGCACCCTGCCGCTGACCGGCAAGAACGTGGTTGACATGATCGTCACCGACCTGTGCGTGTTCCAGCGTGCGGACCACAAGTCCCCGTTCAGGCTGGTCGAACTCGCACCCGGCGTCACGGCCGAGGAAGTGGCGGCCAAGACCACGGCCAAGTACGAGGTCTGAAGACAATTGGGCTGCCCGCTCCTCCGGGCGGCCCAAAGCCCCGGCTGACTTGCAGCGGTCACGCCGGGGCCACATATTCTCCGTGCCAAAGCAAAGACTCAGGAGAATTCGGAGATGACCGACCTTGCTGCCATTCCGCTGACGCGCATCGACGGTGCTGGCGACAGCCTCGCCAACCACGAGGGCAAGGTCCTGCTCGTGGTCAATGTCGCTTCCAGGTGCGGCCTGACCCCGCAATACGAGGGACTGGAAAAGCTCTACAACGCATACAAGGACAAGGGTTTCGAAGTCCTCGGCTTTCCGGCCAACGATTTCGGCGCACAGGAGCCGGGCAGCCATGAGGAGATCATGGAATTCTGCTCGCTCAACTACGGCGTCACCTTCCCGCTTTTCGCCAAGGCCGACGTCACCGGTGAGGGCAAGCAGCCGCTCTATGCCGCGCTGATCGAGGCACAGCCGGAAAAGGTCGGCCCTGCTGAGGAATTCCGCGAAAAGCTCAAGGGTTTCGGCATGACGCCGACGCAGGACCCCGAAGTGCTGTGGAACTTCGAGAAGTTCCTGATCGCCCGCGACAGCACCGTTGCCGGTCGCTTCGCTCCGGGTGTCGAACCGGGCGCGCCCGAACTTGTCGGCGCGATCGAAGCCGAACTCGCAAAGTAGCTTGCCAAGCGCTCATGCCCCGGCAAAGCATGCCCGGGCATGAGCTACGTCCTGATCACCGCGAATCGCAACTATTCCAGCTGGTCACTGCGGCCCTGGGTGCTGATGAAAGCCCTCGGCATCGCTTTCGAGGACCGCATCGAACCGTTCACCAGGCCGGTGAACTTCGATGAATTCCGCAGCTTTTCCCCCACCGGCCAGGTGCCGGCGCTGATCGATGGCGAACGCACCGTCTGGGATTCGCTGGGGATCACGCTCTATCTTGCCGACCGTCACCCCGGCATCTGGCCGCAGGATGAGGCCGCGCGCGCTTTCGCGCAGAGCATCGTCGCCGAAATGCACGGCGGCTTTGCTGCCCTTCGCAACGACTGCACGATGAACGTGGGCGTGCGCGTCCGGCCGCGTCCGATGTCCGAAGCGCTGCGCCGGAACGTCGAACGCCTGCGGGAGATGTTCGAGCAAGCGCTGGCGCGCTTCGGCGGACCGTGGCTTGCCGGACCCGATTTCACCGCCGCCGATGCCTTCTACGCGCCGGTGGCTTTCCGTATCCGCACATATGGCCTCGACGTCGGCGGCGGACAGGCATGGGTCGATCATGTGCTCGACCATCCGGCCATGCGGCAATGGGAAGCCGAGGCCCTGACCGAGGCCTGGCGTGAGGAAGGCCACGAGGCGGAACTTGCCGAATGCGGCGAGATCGTCGCAGATTACCGCAAGAGCTGAACCGGAAGCTCAGGCCTCTCCGGTTTCCACCGGGCGGGCGGGATCGCTGATCCATTCGCTCCACGATCCGGGGTAGAGCCGTGCGCCGGGCAGGCCCGCGATTTCCATGGCCAGTGCATTATGGCAGGCAGTCACGCCCGATCCGCAGCTCAGGACGGCCGGCTTGCCGTCGAGCAGCGCGGAGAAGGTCGCGGACAGCTCCTCGGCCGAACGGAATCGGCCTACGCCATCGAGGTTGTCGCGAAAGAAGTGGTTCCGCGCGCCCGGCATGTGGCCCGCTACGGGGTCTAACGGGTTGGCATCGCCGCGAAAGCGCGAAGGATCGCGGGCATCGAGGACTTGCGCCGCGCCGGCCCTGATGTTGCCGAGTACGTCCTGCGCGCTGACGATTCCGCCGACGAGCGGATCGCCCGGAGCGAAATCGCCTTCGTTGACCGCCTCGGGTACTTCGCTGGTGAGGTCATGTCCGTCGGCAACCCAGGCGGGCTTGCCACCGTCGAGGACCGCGACAGCGCGATGGCCCATCCAGCGCAGCAGCCACCAGGCCCGCGCCGCCCATGCTCCGCCGTTCGAATCGTAGGCGATGACCTGCTGGCCCTTGCGCAGGCCGAGACTGCGCAGCCACGCGGCAAAGGTATCCCGATCGGGCAGGGGATGGCGGCCGTTGGCACCATTGGGCGCGCTGGCAAGGTCATTGTCGAGGTGGGCATAACGGGCGCCCGGCAGGTGCCCTTCGGCATGGACCGCGCGGCCCTTTTCGGGTGCGGCCAGATCGAATTCGCAGTCGAGCAGCAGTACCGGCGTGCCGCTTTCCAGCAGGGCCTGCAGGTCCGTGACCGAGATCAGCGTTTCGAAGGGCATCTTGTGGTTCATGAGGTCTCGCGCTTTCAGTTCCCTGTCTGCATCGAAGTAGGGATCGGCAGGCGCGATGTCGACGCCTGCGGGTCGGTGCGACCGATCCGCCCATGCGCAGGACTTTCAGGTAATGCTCGCGCTCGGCCGCGCCGCCCTTGAGGATGGCATCGGCAATCCATGTCCCCGCCGTGATCAAGCCCGCCTACATGGAGATGTGCGCGTACGCGCAGCCCGGCGACGAAATCATCGTCTGGCGCCTCGATCGCCTGTCGCGCTCGCTCATCACCCTGGTCTCGGATCTGCAAGCGCTCGGCGAACGAGAAGTCGAGTTCCGGTCACTGTGCGAAGGCATCGATACCACGGCGACAAATGGCCGCGCGTTCTTCCAAACCGTGTCAGCTTTCATGACGTTCGGTCGCGACGTTCAACGCGAACGCGCCGAAGAAGCGATGACCTCAGGCCACAGTCGACGGCCACTTTGCTGAGCGTGCCAAGAGAGCGGAATGACCGAGGTTTTAACCCGGTCATTCCAAAGCTCGTCAGCCCGGTTCAATTCGCCAATCGGCTGCCGATATTTGACATTGCCAATTGCTCGCCCCCGGACCGGATCAGGCCAGTGCGGCCTTGAGGTCGTCCACCAGGTCGGTGCGTTCCCAGGGGAACAGGTCGCCGCTGGGCTGGCGGCCGAAGTGACCATAGGCCGCCGTGCAGGCGTAGATCGGCTTGTTGAGGCCGAGCCCGACACGGATGCCGCGCGGGGTGAGGCCGCCCAGACGCGCCTTGGCGACCTTGGTGATCGCGGCTTCCAGCGCTTCCTCGCTCACCGTGCCGGTGTCGTGCAGGTTGACGTAGAGGGACAGCGGCTCGGACACGCCGATCGCGTAGGACACCTGGATCGTGCAGCGCTTGGCAAGGCCCGCCGCCACGACGTTCTTGGCAAGGTAGCGAGTGACGTAGGCCGCCGAGCGGTCGACCTTGGTCGGGTCCTTGCCCGAGAATGCACCGCCGCCGTGCGGGGCTGCGCCGCCGTAGGTATCGACGATGATCTTGCGGCCGGTGAGCCCGGCATCGCCGTCGGGTCCGCCGATCTCGAACTTGCCGGTCGGGTTGATGTGGAACACCGTCTCGCCGGTCACGAAGCCTTCGGGCAGGATCTCGGTGACGACGCGCTTCACGTAGTCCTTGAGCTGCGCTTCCTTCTCGCCCTCGTGGTAGCCCGGCTTGTGCTGGGTCGAGACGACGACGGCAGTCGCGGCAACCGGCACGCCGTTACGGAAGCGCAGGGTGACCTGGCTCTTGGCGTCGGGCTCGAGGAACGGTGCTTCGCCCGACTTGCGGTCGTCGGCAAGGCGCTGGAGGATCTTGTGGCTGTAGTCGAGCGTCGCCGGCATCAGGTCGGGCGTCTCGTCGCAGGCGAAGCCGAACATGATGCCCTGGTCGCCCGCGCCTTCGTCCTTGTTGCCGGCCGAATCGACGCCCTGCGCGATGTCGGCGCTCTGCGGGTGCAGGTGGTTCTCGAAGGTCAGGTCCTTCCAGTGGAAGCCGTCCTGCTCGTAGCCGATGCGGTGCACGGTTTCGCGCACGACGCGCTGGATTTCCTCCTGCGCGCCTTCTTCCCAGTGGCCGTTGCGGTCGATCATGCCCTTGCCGCGCACTTCGCCCGCCAGCACGACGCGCTGGGTGGTGGTGAGCGTCTCGCATGCGACGCGCGCTTCGGGGTCACGCGAGAGGAAAAGATCGACGATGGCATCGGAAATCTGGTCCGAAACCTTGTCGGGATGGCCTTCCGAGACGCTCTCGGAGGTAAAGACGTAGTCACTGCGCATGTTGGGCACCGGGATATAAAGATTGCTTTATGTCTATTGCCATTTACCTCCCGCGGCGGCCGAGTGCAACCACGGAAAGCGCCAGAAGGGCAAGGAATGCGCTGAAAGCGAGCGGGAGGACATTGCCGTAGCGGGCGAAAAGCGTCGGTTCGTGCGGAGGTGGGATGCGTCCGTCGAGGCGTCCGGCGCGGTGCCAGGGAACGAACTGGCGCACGATCCCGTCGGCATCGACGACGGCGCTGATGCCGGTGGTGGTCGAACGCAGGATCGGCAGGCCTTCCTCGATCGCGCGCAGTCGGGCCTGGGCCAGATGCTGCGGCGGCCCCCAGGTGCCGAACCAGCCGTCGTTCGAGGGATTGAAGATGTAGTCCGGGCGATTGCGCGGATCGACCACCTGCCCACTGAAGATGATCTCGTAGCAGATCTGGATGCCGGCCTCGCCGTAGCTGCCCAAATCGTAGGTGCGCGGCCCCGGCCCGGGCCAGAAGTCCAGCGATCCGGCCACGAGGCGGCGCGCTCCCAGCGGTTCGAGCAGCCAGCGCAGGGCGAGATATTCGCCGTAGGGCACCAGGTGCGCCTTGGAATAGCTGGCCAGGATGTGCCCTTCGCCGTCGAAGGCGGTGACGGTATTGCGCGCGCCCACGCTCTTGTCGTCCTTCATCACCAGGTCGACCGCGCCGGTCAGCAAGACGCTGTACGGACCGATCATGCGGCCGATGCGCTGGCGGGCCAGCAGCGGATCTCCGGCATAGGTGTACATGCGGTAGAGGTAATCGGGGTAACCGTCGCGCAGGTAGTCGCCAAGGCCCGATTCCGGCCAGAACACCACGCGCTTCTCGCCCGGTCGACGCTGCAGCGAGAGCATGGCGAGCTTGATGAAGTTCGCTTCGTACTGGCGCGGATCGTCGATGACCTCCTGCCGCAGGTCGGGCTGGACGAGGGTATAGCGGATCTCGCCTTCCTCGCGCTTGGCCCAGCGGTCAGGCCCGGTCATCACCAGCACGAGCGGAGCCGCAATCGCCACCGTGGCAAGTACCCAGATCCAGCGGCCCAAGCCGCAGCGCGGAGCGCCCAGACGGGCAAAGTAGCCCGGTATGCAGGCCAGCAGGACGAGCACGCCGGACAGGCCGTAGGTCCCGATCCACGGGGCCAGCAGCGCCAGTCCGCGCGTGTCGAACTGGCCGAGCAGGGCGACGCCCAGCGGATTCCACGAAAACCCGGTGAAGACCCACGCGCGCAGCCACTCGGTCACGATCCAGGCGGCCGGCAGGGCGAAAAGGACGATCAGGAATGCTGTGGGAGCCGCCGGTGCCGCGGCCTTGCCCCTGCGGCCGACCTTGAGTGCCAGCCATGCGCACAGCGCGGCAAGGCCGGGATAGATCGCGAGGAAAAGCGAGAGCAGGAACACTGCGATTCCGCCCAGCCATGCGGGCATTTCCGCCTGGTAGGTGAAGGCGGTCGCGATCCAGTTGTTGCCGAGGGTGAAGTGGCCAAGGCCGAAGCACCAGCCGACCAGAAAGGCACAGCGCCCGCTGGCGCATCGCATGACCAGTTCGGCGAGAATGGCAATCCCTGCGAGGGTCAGCGGCCAGAGCGAGAGCGGCTGGAATCCGCAGGCGGCGACAGCGCCCGCGACGATCGCAAGCAGGCCCGCGCCAAGGCGCGGGAAGCGGTCGAGGATCGACAGGGGATTGCGGGAGGCCGGAGCGTGCCGAGGAGAATTCATCGGCGCCGGTATGTAAGCCAGCCCGGCCGCGACGCAAGCGAAGTTGCGCGCGGCCGGATTGGTTGTCGTATCAGTCTACGGTTTCCAGCGCACTTCCGCCGTTGCCGTCTTCGCTCGACGCGCTGGGCTTGCGGGTCCGGCGACGCTTGGGCTTTTCCTCGCCCTCTTCGCCGGCTTCCGGCTTGGCCTTGGCGCGGGTGCGGCGCTTGGGCTTGTCTTCCGCCTTGGCCGAGATCGGGGGCGGCAGGGTTGCCGGATCGAACCCTTCGGAGGCGGTCTGCGCGGCTTCGGACTCTTCGCCGGCTTCGTCGTTGCCGTCTCCTGCGTCATCGCCGCGACGCGGCTTGCGCTGTTTCAGGCCGCCACGGGCGCCACGATTGTCGCGCACGAAGGGGTTTTGCGGCGGTTCGTAAATCGAACCGTCGTTGCCGTCGGCCTCTTCCCTGGCTTCCACCTGTTCGACAGGGGCTTCGTTGCTGCGCTGGTAGCGCTGGCCGCGATCCTGCTGGTGATAGCGCGGGGCCTCGCCGTCGTTCTCGTCCTCGGAACCGGTGTCGTCGCCGTAATCCTGCGAACGATCGTCGCGGCGCGGCTGGCGCGATTCTTCCTGTCGCTGCTTCTGGTCGGCAATGACACGGAAGTAGTGGTCAGCAAACTGGAGGTAGTATTCCTCCTGAACGCGATCCCCATTGAGGTGCGCGTCATGGGCCAGCTTCCGATATTTCTCCAGCAGCTGCGGTGCATTGCCCCGCGCCCTGCTGTCGATCCGGTTCATCTGCTGCCCGCCCTGCTGACGGTTATTGCCGCGGCCACGCCTGCGGTTATTACCACGATTGTTATTCAAGGATAACGTTCCTCAAAACCCCTGGCTGCCGTCCAGAATGTCTGGCGGTTCAGCCGCACGTCGCAAGTTCACGGTTCGCTGTGATTGCCGTGATTTCCAAATCTGCTCAGTCGAGGCGCCGTAAGCTGCACCGATTGCAAATTGTGGAGGTGAACCGTGCATGGGAAGTTTCATCCATGTCCGGGTTCGTTATTAGGCTTAGGCACTCCAGCGCCCGATTCCAAGCGAAATCTTGCGTTATTCACCAAAATCCTAGGACTCGTGGTCGATTTGCCAGATCACGATAAAGCTGCGTCGAGAGCCCGGCGGCGTGGCCGATGGCGCTGACGGCATCGGCCTGGGCATGGCCGATTTCGACCAGCGCCAGTCCCGAGGGGGCAAGCAGGCCGCGCAATTGGGGGATGAGGATGCGGTAGTCGTCAAGCCCCTCCGGCCCCGAAAACAGGGCGCCCGCCGGTTCGAACGCCCGTACCGACCGGTCGAGCGGAGCATCGTCCTCGACATAGGGCGGATTGGCGAGGATCAGGTCGAACGGGCCACCCAAGGCATCGGCCCAGCACGGTACGTGCCAGTCGGCCTCGACAAGTGCGGTGCGCTCGGCAAGGCCGAGGGACTGGGCATTGGCCCGGGCGACGGCAAGGGCCCCGGGCGAGCGGTCGATGCCGATGCCGTGCGCTTCGGGAAGCTGCGAGAGCACGGCCAGCAGCAGCGCGCCCGATCCGGTCCCGCAATCGAGGATCCTGCGCGCCCGGGGCCGGGCTGCAAGCGCGGTCTCGACAAGGACTTCGCTGTCGCTGCGCGGGATCAGGACGTCGCTTGAGACTGCGAAGGGCAGGCCGAAGAACTCCTGCTCTCCGACGATGTAGGCGACCGGCTCGTGCGCGATGCGCCGCATCACCAGCGCTTCGTAGCCTGCAGGCACGGGCCCGCCCATGTGACGCAGCAGCAGCTCGGAACGGGTGGCGCCAAGGGCGTGGGCCATCAGCACTTCGGCGTCGAGCCGGGCCGTGTCGCTGCTTGCGGCCAGCCGCTGCGCCGCCTCGCGGATCGCCGCGGCGACGGTGTCTTCAGGCATCCATGGCGGCAAGGCGCTTGGCCTCGTCCTCGGCGATCAGCGCATCGACGAGTTCCCCGAGGCCCGGACCTTCGAGGATCTCGGGCAGCCGGTGCAGGGTCAGGTTGATACGGTGGTCGGTCACACGCCCTTGCGGGAAGTTGTAGGTGCGGATGCGTTCGGAACGGTCACCCGATCCGACCATCGCCTTGCGCGCTTCGGCCTCGGCGCCCTGCGCCTCGTCGCGCATCTTTTCATAGAGGCGCGCGCGCAGGACCTGCATCGCCTTGGCCTTGTTCTTGTGCTGGCTGCGCTCGTCCTGGCAGGTCACCACTATGTCGGTTGGCAGGTGGGTGATGCGCACCGCTGAATCGGTGGTGTTGACGTGCTGTCCGCCGGCGCCGCTGGCGCGGTAGATGTCGATCTTGAGGTCCTTGTCCTCGATCTGGACGTCGACTTCGCTGGGCTCGGGCAGGACCGCGACGGTTGCCGCCGACGTGTGGATGCGCCCGCCGCTTTCGGTCACCGGCACGCGCTGGACGCGGTGCACGCCGCTTTCGAACTTGAGCTTCGCGAAGACCCCGGTGCCCGAGACGTTGGCTACCACTTCCTTGAAGCCGCCGATATCGCTGGCATTGGCCGAGATCATCTCGACCTTCCAGCCCTGTTCGGCCGCGAAGCGTTCGTACATGCGATAGAGGTCGGCGGCGAACAGCGCGGCCTCGTCCCCGCCGGTGCCGGCGCGAATTTCAAGCATCGCCGGGCGGCTGTCCGCGGCATCGCGGGGCAGCATGGCAATGGCGAGCTTGCGCTCGGCCTCGGGCAGTTCGGACTTGATCCGTGCCACTTCCTCGTCCGCCAGGGCCCGCATTTCGGGATCGGGGTCGTCGAGCTTCTGCAGGCTCGCCAGTTCCTCGCGCATCGAAACGATTTCGGCGGCGACGCGCGCTACCGGTTCCAGTTCGGCATAGTCGCGGCTGGCGGTAACGAAAGCCTCGCCCTCCAGCGTGCCGGAAGCAAGGCGCGCCTCCAGTTCGGCAAACCGCACGCCGAGTTGGGCAAGACGGGTGTCCGAAACGCTCACGGCCGGATCGACTGGATGACCTGCTCGACCGCGAGGTATTCCGCCGTCGGATCGGCCGCGCGCAAGTTGGCGACGGGCACGCCGTCGCGCATCACGAACGAGACGAGCACTTTCGCGCCGAGCTTGACCGCCTTGTCGAAGCGCTTGCGCGGTGAGCCGGTGGCGATCATCTCGGCGTCGATGCCCTGGTGGCGCAGCGCGGTAATCGCCTTCTGAGCATAGGGCAGGGCCGTGTCGTCCTCGACCGCGAGGATTACCGTGAGCGGCGCTTCCTCGAGGGCGCCGGCATCGGCGACCAGCATCGAGAGGCGTTCGATGCCAGCTGCCCAGCCGACTGCCGGGGTCGCCGGGCCGCCCAGCGCTTCGAGCAGGCCGTCGTAGCGGCCGCCGCCGAGCACGGTGCCCTGCGCGCCGAGCCGGTCTGTCACAAATTCGAACGCAGTGTGGCGGTAGTAGTCGAGCCCGCGCACAAGGGCCGGCGCGCGCACATAGTCCACCGAGGCCGCGTCGAGCCCTTGTGTCACCTGTCCGAAGAAGTCCTGCGCCTCGGCCGAGAGGAAGTCGTCGATCTTCGGCGCATCGGCGGTGAAGGGCTTGTCGCGCGGGTCCTTGGAATCGAGGATACGCAGCGGGTTGCGTTCGAGGCGATCCTGCGAATCCTCGCTGAGCGAGGCCTTGTGATCGCGGAAGTACTCGATCAGCGCGGCGCGCCAGGCTTCGCGGCTGGCGGCATCGCCCAGGGTATTGAGCTGCAGCGTGACGCCTTCGGCAATGCCCAGTTCCTTGAGCAGTTGGTCGGCCATGACGAGAAGCTCGACGTCGACCATCGGTTCGGCCGCGCCGATCACTTCGGCGTCGATCTGGTGGAACTGGCGGTAGCGGCCCTTCTGCGGGCGCTCATACCGGAAAAGCGGGCCGTGGGTCGCAACCTTGAGCGGTGCGAACTGCTTCCAGCCATTGGTGAGGTAGGCGCGGGCGATTCCTGCGGTGAATTCGGGACGCAGGGTCAGCGATTCGCCGCCGCGATCCTCGAAGGAGTACATTTCCTTGGAAACGACATCGGTCGTCTCTCCCAGCGAACGCGAGAATACGGCGGTCTTCTCGAAGACCGGCATTTCGACGCGGCGGAAGCGGTAGAGCTTGCGCACGCGTTCGAAGGTTTCGACGACATGCGCGAAAGCCTCGGCGTCACTGCCGAAAATGTCCTGGGTTCCGCGGATAGCCTGTGGTGTGCTGCTCATGACGCGCGCGCTTAGCGGGAATGGGGCTGCGGGGGAAGACCGCTGCTGGGCAAGGCGCAGCCGATCGGTCCCGATGTGGTAACGGATCCGGTCCAAATCGGGAAGGTTGCACGGTCCAGTCACGCTTGCGGTTGCGCTCGCGCGGCGGGGTTGCCAAAACCCGGGCCCATGAAAAATATTCCTGCGGTTGCAACGCTTCTTTCCGCCCTTTGCCTTTCCACTTCGGTTCCGGCGATCTCCGCTGAGCCGAGCCGCATCGAGATGGCCAGCCCGACGGTGCCCGATGCGGTCGACACCCCCTGGCCGGGCGGGACGATCCAGCTCGACATCGACGCGAGCGACGTGACTCGCGCGACGTACAAGGTGACCGAGACGATTCCCGTCGCGCCCGGGACCGAACGGCTGACGCTGCTGTTCCCGCAGTGGCTGCCCGGCAACCATGGACCGCGCGGGCCGCTCGCGGAGCTGGTCGACTTGCGCTTCACCGTCGACGGCAAGCCGGTGAGCTGGGAGCGCGACCCGATCGAGGTCTATGCCTTCCACGTCGACCTGCCCGCCAATGCCCGCAAGGTCGTGGCCCGTTTCATCCATACCTCGCCCCTGCAGGCATCCGAGGGCCGCGTGACGGTGACTCCCGAGATGCTCAACCTGCAGTGGGAGAAGATGAGCCTCTATCCGGCCGGGCACTATGTCAGCCAAATCAGGGTGCGCCCCAGCGTGACCTTCCCCAAGGGCTGGACCGCGGCCACCGCGCTGGACGGCGAAACCCGGGCGGGCGACCGCTACGCCTGGGCCGAGACGAATTACGAGGAACTCGTCGATTCTCCGATATTCGCGGGCGCCAACTATCGCCGCTTCGATCTGGGCAATAAGGTCTCGCTCGATGCCGTGGCGGATTCGCCCGAACTGCTGGACCTTGCGCCGGAAAACCTCGCGAAGCTTCGTGCGCTCTCCGACCAGGCACTCTATCTTTTCGGCAAGCCGGCCTTCGACCACTACGAATTCCTCGTCGCGCTTTCGAGCAAGATCGGCGGCATCGGCCTGGAGCACCTGCGTTCGAGCGAGAACCAGCTCGAGCCGCGCGCCTTCGTCGACTGGAAGGGCATGGACTGGGACCGCAACGTCCTGCCGCACGAATTCACCCATAGCTGGAACGGCAAGTACCGCCGCCCTGCCAAGCTGTGGACGCCGGACTACCGTACGCCGATGCAGGACAACCTGCTGTGGGTCTATGAAGGCCAGACCCAGTTCTGGGGCCAGGTTCTTGCGGTGCGGTCGGGCGTGCAGGAAAAGGACACCGTGCTCGGCGCGATCGCACGTGCGGCCGCTGGACTCGCCGGCAATCCGGGACGCGGCTGGCGTTCGGTGGAAGACACGACGTTCGATCCGGTCTTCGCCGCCCGCAAGCCCAAGCCCTATGCCTCGATGGCGCGCACCGAGGACTATTACTGGGAAGGCGCGCTGGTCTGGCTCGAGGCCGACCAGCTGATTCGCGAAGGCACCAACGGCCGCAAGGGCCTCGACGATTTCGCCAAGGCGTTCTTCTCCTACCGCGAAGGCACTGCACCGACCCTGCGCTACGGCTTCGACGAAGTCGTGGCGACGCTCAACGGAATCTACCCGCATGACTGGGCAAGTTTCCTCAAGGACCGGATCGACCTGCCGGGGCGCGGCGCGCCTTACGCGGGGATCGAGAAGGCAGGTTACCAGGTCGTGTTCAAGGACGTGCCCAATCCTTACGACAAGGCGCTCGTCGACAAGTACGGCAGCCTCTACCTTTCGCATTCGCTGGGCATGACAGTCGACAAGGACGGCGATGTCAGCGGGGTCGTCTGGGACAGCCCGGCCTTCAACGCCGGCATCGTGACGGGCGCGAAGATCATTGCGGTCGACGGCACGGTCTATTCCGCCGATGCGATGACCAAGGCGATCACCGCGGCCAAGTCGCGCAAGGAGCCGCTGCAGATCGTTGTGCGGCGCGGCGACAGGGTCATGACCGTCCCGGTCGACTATCATGACGGCATGCGCTGGCCCTGGCTGGTATCGACGACGCCCGGCAGGGAAAACGGCCTCGACCGCCTGCTTGCGGCCCGTCGCAACTAAATCAGTCTACGACCATTAGCCTGTTGCGACGCAACAGGGGCGAGGCTAAGCCGCGCACCGCAATAGTACCGCGGTCAGCGGACTCACGTCTGCACAAGTAAGGAATAATATGCGCATCGACATGATTCCCGTCGGCGACAATCCGCCGGAAAGCCTCAACGTCATCATCGAAGTGCCGACTGGCGGCGAGCCCGTTAAGTACGAATTCGACAAGGCCTCCGGCGCCCTGTTCGTCGACCGCATCCTGCATACGCCGATGCGCTACCCGGCCAACTACGGTTTCGTGCCGCACACGCTGTCGCCCGACGGTGACCCGCTCGATGCGCTGGTCGTTGCGCGTTCGCCCTTCATCCCGGGCTGCGTCGTGCGCGCCCGTCCGATCGCCGTCCTCAACCTCGAGGACGAGCATGGCGGCGACGAGAAGCTGGTCTGCGTGCCGGTGGACTCGACGTTCCCCTACTACTCGGACGTCAAGGAAAAGACCGACCTTCCCGAGATCGTGTTCAGCCAGATTGAGCACTTCTTCACCCACTATAAGGACCTCGAGAAGGAAAAGTGGGTACGTGTCGGGACGTGGGGCGATGCCAACGAAGCGCGGAAAATCGTCGTCGAGGCGATTGAGCGCTATAAGGAATCCACGCGCTAAGGGACTCTACTGAGTCGCGCGGACACCACGAGTTCCACTCCCCCATGTGGAACGGGGGCCGACGGTGCAAATCGTCGGCCCTTTGTCATTCTGGAATCGTGGTTTTTTCCCTTTGGCCTGTGGCAGGGGCGTTCGCCGGGCGGCTTCGCTGAGGTTTTCCCTGCCCGCCAGCCCCGACCGGGTGCCGCGTCGGCGCCTCTATGCGAGTCGCCGCAAGTGCCCTCTCCCCGGGCGTGCAGGCGGGCGTTTTCGGGCCGATTCCCGGTGAAGAAGAGGGCGTAGGCCCGGGTTCTGTCGGATTACCTCCCTCGGGACCGCAAATAGAGCCCTTCGCCATACGAAACGTGCTAAAAGACGGATACCGAGCGCGCCGGACAGCGCGCCTGCATTGCTCACGGGAGATGAAGCAATGGCATACTGGAAACTCAAGGGACGTGAACTCGCCAACTGCAATTGCGAGTACGGCTGCAACTGCCAGTTCGGCGGCCTGCCGGACAAGGGCAATTGCCAGGCCGTCTTCGGCATGGCGATAGACGAAGGCGTCCACGGCGATACCGACCTTTCCGGACTCAACATCGCCGCCGTCTTTTCCTGGCCCGGCCCCATCCACGAAGGCCATGGCGAATGCGCCGCCTTCGTCGATGAACGGGCCACCGAAGAACAGCGCAATGCCCTTCTGACGATCATGACCGGCGGCGATACCGATCCCTTCGCCACGGTGTTCGCCGTCTTCGCCTCGACGATCGAGACGATGCACCCGCCCGGATTCGTGCCGATCGAGTTCGATGTCGACGTCGACGGGCGGACCGGGCGGCTGCGTATCGAAGGGCACGTCGAGATGGACGGCGAGCCGATCCGCAGCCCGGTGAACGGCGCCGAAGTGCGCGCCCGCATTAACCTGCCCGAAGGCTTCGAATACGAGATCGCCGAGATCGGGTCCGGTTCCAGCAGGTCCTTCGCGCCGATGAAGCTCGAGCATTCCCACAGCTATGGCCAGTTCGCGAACCTGCATCTCGACAGCCACGGGGTCGTGCGCGCCTGATGGCCACCGCCCTTGAGGGCATGCTGACACGGCATCGCGCCGTTACCGTCGCCATGCTCTTCGCCCTGACGGTATTGGCGTGGATCTGGCTGGCGAGCGGGGCGGGCACGGGCATGGCTCCGGGCTTCCGGTTCCCTGACCCGATGCCGGGCGCGCCGGCAACGATGCACGGCTCGGACAATGCGATGAGCGGCCACATGGGCGCATCGATGGGGGCGATGCCGGGGATGGCGGAGACCGCTGCGCCCTGGGCCCTGTCGCGTTTCCTGCTCACATTCGCGATGTGGTGGGTGATGATGGTGGCGATGATGCTGCCGTCCGCGGCCTCCACCATCCTGCTCCACGCCCGTGCCGGAAGCGCCGGGGCCGCCGGATCCCGCCCCGCGACGGGCAGTTTCCTGTCCGGCTACCTGCTTGTCTGGGGTCTGTTCTCGTTCGTCGCGACGGTCCTGCAGATGGCGCTTGAACGGGCCGGGATCATGGCCGGTATGGACATGGTCTCGGTCAGCCGGCCGTTCTCCGCCGTCGTTCTCCTTCTTGCCGGGCTCTACCAGCTATCGCCCTTCAAGGAGACCTGCCTGCGCCATTGCCGTAATCCCGCGCAGTTCCTCACGCGGCACTATCGCCCCGGGCGGGCGGGCGCGTTGCGCATGGGGCTGCTGCATGGGGCATACTGCGCCGGATGTTGCTGGCTGCTGATGGCGCTGCTGTTCGTCGGAGGCGTGATGAACCTCGTCTGGATCGCGTTCCTGACGCTTGTCGTGGCCGCCGAGAAGCTGCTCCCCGGCGGTCGCTGGATCGCGATTGCCGGGGGGCTGGCTTGCATCGCCTGGGGCACGTGGATCGTCCTGGCGTGACCCGAGGCGTAACCTGAGGTCGGAGTCAGGCGCTGGGCTGGATGCCCATGCACAGGTACTTCACTTCCATGAAGTCATCGAGGCCGTAGTGCGAACCTTCGCGGCCCAGGCCCGACTGCTTGACCCCGCCGAAGGGTGCCACTTCGGTGGAGATCAGGCCGGTGTTGATCCCGACCATACCTGCCTCCAGCGCTTCGGCGACGCGCCACACGCGGCTGAGGTCGCGTGCATAGAAATAGCTGGCAAGGCCGAATTCGGTGTCGTTGGCCATGGCGATGGCGTCGGCCTCGTCCTTGAAGCGGATAACGCCGGCGAGCGGGCCGAAAGTCTCTTCCCGGGCGATCTTCATGTCGGGCTTCACCCCTGCGATCACGGTCGGGTTGAAGAAAGTGCCGCCCAGGGCGTTGCGCTGGCCGCCGGCCAGAACGGTGGCGCCGCCGGCCTTGGCGTCTTCGAGGTGTTCCTCGACCTTCTCGACTGCCTTTTCATCGATCATCGGGCCGATGTCGGTGCCGGAGTCCATGCCGTAGCCGACCTTCATCGTCGAAACCCGCTTGGCCAGCTTCTCGACGAACTCGTCATAGACGCCGTCCTGCACGTAGAAGCGGTTGGTGCACACGCAGGTCTGGCCGCCATTGCGGAACTTGGAGATCATTGCGCCGTCGATCGCGGCGTCGACATCGGCATCGTCGAAGACGAGGAACGGGGCATTGCCGCCGAGTTCCATCGAGCACTTCTTGATCGTTTCGGCGCTCTCGCGCAGCAGGTCGCGGCCGATCTCGGTCGAGCCGGTGAAAGTGATCTTGGCGACCTTGGGATTGCTGGTGAGCTCCGAGCCGATCTGGCCAGCACTGCCGGTCACGACATTGACGACGCCGGCCGGGATGCCCGCCATTTCGCACAGCGCCGCGATGGCCAGCGCGGAATAGGGCGTGGCCGACGCGGGCTTGATGACGATGGTGCAGCCTGCCGCCAGTGCCGGGCCGAGCTTGCGGGTGATCATCGCATTGGGGAAGTTCCAGGGAGTGATCGCGCCGACGACGCCGACGCCCTGCTTGATCACGACGATGCGGCGATCAGCGGCATGGCTGGGGATGACGTCGCCATAGGCGCGCTTGCCCTCTTCGCCGAACCATTCGATGAACCCGGCACCATAGGCGATTTCGCCCTTGCCCTCGGCGAAGGGCTTGCCCTGTTCGCGGCTGAGCAGTTCGCCCAGGTCGTCCTGGTGCTCCATCATCAGTTCGTACAGCTTGCGCAGCAACTTGGCGCGCTCACCCGCCGTCTTGGCCCGCCAGCCGGGCAGGGCGGCTTCGGCGGCATCGATGGCCCGCGCGGTTTCGTCCTTGCCCATCTTCGGCACGGTTCCGAGAACTTTGCCGCTGCCGGGGTCGGTCACTTCGAAGGTGGCACCAGAATCGGCATCGCACCACTTGCCGTCGATGTAGCACTGCTGCTTGAGGAAGTCGGTGTACGCCATTCTAGTAGTTTCCCTGTTCTTCAAGTCGACCCCGACAGGCAGGGCCGTTTCTTTGGGTGATCGATAGGGTGGCGATTACCTCGTGGCAACTGTTCAATGCCGCCGGGTCGCAGCGCCCGAGCGCAGACCATAGGACTAGCATTGCTGCATATTCATTACCGGCAGGGCAACTTCAAATCCTGTGGGTCGGACTTGATCGAACCGGGAAAGCAGGACACGGGGACGTCATGACTGCAAGCCAACTGCCCCCGCCTCCGCGCAGCACCGCCAATCCTGCACCGATCAGGCCGGCGGATTCGGTGCGCCGCACGAGCAGCATCGACGTTTGCTGGCCCGATGGGTTGGACGGCGAACGCCTCTTCTTCGGACGCGCGCGCGACCTCGTCACGCCGGCAACGGGGGGCGCAGGGCAGGTCTGCGCCGAAGGTTCCTTCGAAGCGCGCATCGGTGACGACAAGACGATCCGCACGATCCTTGCCGAACCGGGCTATCCCAAGATCGGTCAACTGGTCGGGGAGCGCGGTGGAGGCCATCTGCGCATGGTGTTGGCAGAGCGCATGCCCGAGCTGATTGCCGCGTACGATCCGCTCTACCTGACGCTCGACGACATATCGGGCACCGCGCTCGTCTCTGCCTTCGCGCGGTGGCAGTGGGAGCCGGAACTGATGGCACGGCACCGCGAGCAGGTGGGCGAGGTCGCTTATCGCAAGCAGTTGGAGCAGCGCGTGAACATCTGCTGGGGGCTCAAGGAAGGGCACAGCGGTGTCTCACCCGAGGGGCCGCCCTATGCGGTTGCCGATGCCGACGCGGGGCACTTGCGCAACCCTGCCGATCCCGAAGGCTGGCACGCATTCCCGCAAGCTCCGGGCCCCGGATTCCGCCGGGCGCGCCGCATCGATGTCATGCGCGATCGCGCCGCCGGGGTCATCCGCATCGACTCCGCCTTTCAGGACAGCGCCAAGCTCAAGCAGGGCGGCCGCGTCGCCATTCACGAGTACAACCTGCGCGTCACGGCGGATACCGGGGCGCTGGAGATCCTCTCCATCGAACCCGAAGCGCGCATCCTGCCCTTCTCGGAATGCCCCGGCGCAATCGCCAATGCCCAGAGGCTGGTCGGCAAGCGCATCGGCGACATGCGCGACGAAGTCCTGTCCATGCTGCGCGGCCCTGCCGGCTGCACCCACCTCAACGACGCCCTGCGCGCCTTGGCAGACATTCCGGGCCTGGTGGCACACCTGCCGCAAGAGGCCTGAGCTTCGCGCCAATTCGCCTCACCGTGCCGCGCCTGTCCGATTCCCATCGCATACCCCTGCCCCTCCGGCATCCCCGCGAAGGCGGGGTTCCCGCCATTCCGGCGCCATCCCGCAAGCCCGGGTTCGGGTGGGGAAGACATGGACCGGATTGCCGCTCTCCACACTGCAAATCCTTTATGAACTCGCCGATCGTCCATAGACACTGTCTATAAAGTACCCCGGAAACTTTCAATTTCCCCACAGGTTTCGCCCTTGGTACATAGATGCTGCAAATCAGAACGAACCGGTGAAGAGGGTTATGCTCACAGCAGCGACAAGGACGATCCGGGCATGAGTGCGCCTGTCCTCCAGACCAGCATCAATCTCGAGAGTCCCGAGGCCCGGGCCCGCGCCTTGCACAACCGTGCATTGGCAGACGAACTGCGTGAGAGGGTCGCCAAGGCAGCGCTGGGCGGTAGCGAGAAGTCGCGCCAGCGCCACGTCAGCCGCGGCAAGCTGCTCCCGCGCGAGCGGGTGGAGCGCCTGCTCGATCCCGGTTCGCCGCTGCTCGAACTGGGGCAGCTTGCAGCCAACGGCCTTTATGGAGAAGACATCCCCGGCGCGGGCCTCATCACCGCGATCGGCCGCGTTTCGGGTCGCCAGTGCATGATCGTGTGCAACGATGCGACCGTCAAGGGCGGGACCTATTACCCGATGACGGTCAAGAAGCACCTGCGGGCGCAGGAGATCGCGCTCGAGAACAACCTGCCGTGCATCTACCTCGTCGATTCCGGCGGGGCCAACCTGCCCCATCAGGCCGAGGTCTTCCCCGACAGGGACCACTTCGGCCGGATCTTCTTCAATCAGGCCAACATGAGCGCCCGGCGCATCGCCCAGATCGCCTGCGTCATGGGATCGTGCACCGCGGGCGGCGCCTACGTTCCGGCGATGTCGGACGAGACGGTGATCGTGAAGGAGCAGGGCACCATCTTCCTCGCCGGTCCGCCGCTGGTAAAGGCGGCGACGGGTGAAGTCATCTCCGCCGAGGACCTGGGCGGCGGCGATCTCCATTCGCGCAAGTCGGGCGTGACCGACCACCTGGCCGACAACGACGAACACGCGCTGACGATCGTGCGCGACATCGTCAGCCATCTCGGCCCTGAGCACATGCACGACCTGCGCCTGCAGGAACCGCGCCCGCCCAAGTACGATCCGGAGGAACTCTACGCAGTGATCCCCGAAGACGTACGCGCGCCCTACGACGTGCACGAGGTGATCGCCCGCGTCGTCGACGGCAGCGAGTTCCATGAGTTCAAGGCGCTCTACGGCAGCACGCTGGTCTGCGGCTTTGCGCATATCCACGGCATGCCGGTGGCGATCCTTGCCAACAACGGCGTGCTGTTCTCCGAGAGCGCACAGAAGGGTGCGCACTTCATCGAACTGGCCTGCCAGCGCAAGATCCCGCTGCTGTTCCTCCAGAACATCTCGGGCTTCATGGTCGGCGGCAAGTACGAGGCGGAAGGTATCGCCAAGCACGGCGCCAAGCTGGTCACCGCCGTGGCGACGGCCAGCGTGCCCAAGATCACCGTGTTGATCGGCGGGTCCTTCGGGGCGGGCAATTACGGCATGTGCGGCAGGGCCTACGCCCCGCGTTTCCTGTTCACCTGGCCCAATGCCCGCATCTCGGTGATGGGCGGCGAGCAGGCGGCAAGCGTGCTGGCGACCGTCCACCGTGACGCCGACCAGTGGGACGAGCGCGAGGCCGAGGCCTTCAAGGCGCCGATCCGCCAGAAGTACGAGGATGAGGGCAATCCCTATTACGCCACCGCGCGGCTGTGGGACGACGGCGTGATCGATCCGGCGCAGACCCGTGACGTGCTGGGTCTTGCGCTGGCTGCAGCGCTCGAGGCGCCGATGCCCGAAGGTCCGCAATTCGGCGTGTTCAGGATGTAATGGCCATGATCCAGTCTCTCCTTATCGCCAATCGCGGCGAAATCGCCTGCCGGGTCATTCGCACCGCGCGCGCGCTCGGCATCCGCACGGTGGCGGTCTATTCCGACGCCGATGCCGACGCACTGCACGTTCGCGAGGCGGACGAAGCGGTCCACATCGGCCCTGCCCCCACGCGCGAATCCTATCTTGTGGGCGAGAAGATCATCGCAGCTGCCCTGCAGACCGGGACCGAGGCGATCCATCCCGGTTACGGTTTCCTGTCCGAGAACGCGGCTTTCGCGCAGGCGGTGATCGATGCCGGGATCGTGTGGGTCGGGCCCAAGCCTTCCTCGATCACGGCGATGGGCCTGAAGGACGCTGCCAAGACGCTGATGGCCGAGGCCGGGGTTCCGGTGACGCCGGGCTACATGGGCGAGGACCAGTCGACTTCCTTCCTCGCCGAGGAAGCCCTCAAGGTCGGCTATCCTGTCCTGATCAAGGCTGTCGCGGGGGGCGGCGGCAAGGGCATGCGACTGGTCGAGAGCGAGGAGGATTTCGCCGACGCGCTGGTTTCCTGCAAGCGCGAAGCAGCGGCGAGCTTCGGCAACGACCATGTCCTGATCGAAAAGTACATCGCCAGCCCGCGCCATATCGAAGTGCAGGTCTTCGGCGACAGCCACGGCAACGTCGTCCACCTCTTCGAGCGCGACTGCTCGTTGCAGCGCCGCCATCAGAAGGTGATCGAGGAAGCCCCCGCACCGGGCATGGATGCGGCCACCCGCGAGGCGCTTTGTGCTGCAGCGGTGCGTGCAGCCAAGGCCGTCGACTACGTCGGCGCGGGGACCATCGAATTCATCGCCGACGGTTCGGGCAAGCTCTCGGCGGACCGGATCTGGTTCATGGAAATGAACACGCGCCTGCAGGTCGAACATCCGGTGACCGAGGCGATCACCGGCGTCGATCTGGTCGAGTGGCAGTTGCGCGTTGCCAGTGGCGAGCCGATCCCGATGCGCCAGGACGACCTCACCATCGACGGTTGGGCGATGGAAGCGCGCCTCTATGCGGAAGACCCTGCGCGCGGCTTCCTGCCGAGCATCGGCACGCTCGAATTGCTGCAGTTCGGCGAGGCCGAAGGTGCCGAGGGCTGGGGCCGCATCGATACCGGCGTCTATGAAGGTGCGGAAGTTTCGCCGCACTACGACCCGATGATCGCCAAGGTCATCGCCTGGGGTGAGGATCGCGACGAGGCGCGCGAGCGGCTGGGCGAGATGCTCGCCGATACCGCGGTCTGGCCGGTCCGGACCAATGCCTCTTTCCTGGTCCGCGCGCTGCAGCATCCGCAGTTCGTGTCCGGCGATGTCGACACCGGCCTGATCGGGCGCGACGGCGAGGCGATGGCGCAGCCGCCGGTGCCTTCGGACGACGTGCTGCAGGCGGCGGCCAATGCCATGCTGCCGGTTACCGACATGGCCGGCTTTCGCCTCAATGCTGCGCCGGCACGTGCAGCATGGTTCCTGCTCGATGGCGAGAAGGTGGAGATCGCGCTGACCGGAGAAGGCAGCGATGAGCCGGTGTCGAGCGTGCTGGTGACCGAGCAGGGGCAGGCCTGGCTGCTCTCGCCCTGGCGGCACGATGCTGCGCATGGCGCGGCCGATGGTTCCGGCGCGATCCACGCGCCGATGCCTGGCAAGGTCATCGCGGTCGACGTCGCGCAGGGCGATACCGTCACCCGCGGACAGAAACTGCTCACGCTGGAGGCGATGAAGATGGAGCACGCCCTGACCGCTCCGTTCGACGGCGTGGTCGCGAAGATCGACGTCGAGGAAGGCACGCTGGTGCAGGTCGATGCCCTGCTCGTGCAGATCGAGGAGACCGAGTAATGCCGGGCCGTTACTTCGATGAATGGCACGTCGGCGACAAGCTGACGCACCAGCCGAGCCGTACCGTCACCGAGACCGACAACCTGATGTTCTCGGCCATGACCCACAACATGCAGCCGCTGCATCTCGATGCGGAACTGGCGAGGAAGAGCGAATTCGGCCGCATCCTCGTCAATTCGACTTTCACCTTCAGCCTCGCCATCGGCCTGTCGGTTGCCGACACGACGGTGGGCACGCTCGTCGCCAATCTCGGCTTCGACAAGGTGGTGACGCCCAAGCCGACCTTCATCGGCGATACGCTCACCTGCACCAGCGAAGTGATCGAGTTGCGCGAAAGCAAGTCGCGGCCCGGGCAGGGCATCGTGGTCTTCCGTCATGAACTGACCAACCAGAAGGGTGAAGTCGTCCTGTCCTGCCAGCGCAGCACCCTGCTGAACAGCAAACCGAAGTAGCCCCCGGACTTGACACTGGCCGGCCTGTGACCAAGGCGGGTGGTATCAGGTGCGAGTGAGGGTGCGCGGGCAATGCCGATCGTGGTCGACAGGGAAGAACGGCGGGCGGAAGTGGTGTCGGTCGCCTTCGATCTCGTCGCCGAGAAGGGCATCGAAGCCCTGACCTTCCGCGAGATTGCTGCAGCAAACGGGTGCAGCACCTCGATCGTCTCGCACTATTTCCGCAACAAGAACGAACTGCTGTTCAAGGTCTATCAGGTGGCTAACGCGCGGGCGGGCGAGCGCCTGCAGGAGGCGCATGCTGCGGGACGCCCGCTGCTCGAATGCTTCGATGCGATCCTGCCCGTCGGTGAGGCTTCGCGGCGCAACTGGCGGGTGTGGCTGGCCTTCTGGTCGCGCGCGCATCTCGAACCGGCCTACCTCGAAGAACGCCGCCGCGCCGCGGAAGACAGTCTTGCGCTTTACCGCGCGATGCTGGCCGAGCGGCTCGGCAGGCCGGAGCGCGATCCGCAGATGCAGGCTGCAGCCCGTCGCCTGATTGCCGCAGTCGCCGGGATCGGGCTGGAAGCCTGCTTCGCACCCGATGACTGGACGGTAGAGCGGATGCATGAAGTGCTGGCCGCCCAACTCAGGGATATCGGTCTCGCCGAAGGTGGCTGAAACCGGCGCGACCTGTTTAATCTGACAGGCATCATAAATAGCGATCCGGGTTAGTCTCCCCTCCAACAACAGGGCCCACCCCTGCCGCTGAAGGCAGGACCCGAAGGCGCGGCCGCAGCGATGGAGAAAGATGTGATCCGGCATGTCGTGATGATCAAGTTCAAGAAGGACGCCCCGCAGGAGAAGATCGACATCTTCCTGGAGGAGGTGAAGAAGCTCTCCCACCTGAACCGCGAAGTGCGCGACTACAGCCACGGCCTGTGCGTCAAGACGCGTTACCATTCGGGCGACTTCGACTTCGCCAACTGCTGCGACATCGACAGCTACGAGGCGATGGATCGCTACATGTCCCACTGGGCGCACTTGCGCATGACGCCGTTCCTGCCCGACATCCTGGAGAACATGATCTCCTTCGACTGGGAGATCGACTACCACGGCCCCGAATTCGACGAGAAGCTCGCCGCCGAGGAGGCCGAGCGTGAAAGGGCCCGCGTGCTCAGGCTGCATGACGATGCCGGCAAGGCCTGGGTCCCCGAAATCCGCGGCCAGACCCGCGAGCGGGCGAAGGAAATGCTGGAGACGGTCGGCCTCTCGCTCTCGAGCGACGAGGAAGAGATCTTGGGATCGGTCTGGGCCCCCAACCGCATCATGTTCCAGACCCCCGACCCGCAAACCGAAGTGGCCCGCGGGACAGAGGTGAAAATCGGCATCACCGGCGACTGGCTCACCGGCCCGGCCACGCCCGAGGGCGATGGCCCCGCCTGGTAAAGAGTGCCGGGTTGGCCCGGCAAGGCATGGGAGATGGCGCGATGACCGAAATGCGCGAGGCTTACGGCGAAGTGGCGGAAAAGCTGCTCCACTTCGTCGAGGCGAAGACCACCGATCGGACCGGCTCGACCATGCAGGTGCCGGTCGAAAGCTACCTTGATCCGGAGCAGTGGCAGAGCGAGATCGACCTGATCTTCAAGCGCCTGCCGCTGATGCTGGCACTGACCATCGAGATGCCCGAAAAGGGCGACTACAAGGCGATGTCGCCGATGGGCATGCCGGTACTCCTGACCCGCGGCAGCGATGGCAAGGCGCGGGCCTTCCTCAACGTCTGCCGTCACCGGGCGATGAAGCTGGTCGATGAGGGTGAGAACGGGGGAAGGGGCAATTGCCGCGCCTTTTCCTGCCCCTACCATGGCTGGACATATGCCAGCGACGGGCGCCTGCTCGGCATTACCGAGGCCAGTACGTTCGGCGATGTCGACAAGTCCACGCTCGGCCTGACCGAACTGCCCTGTCAGGAAGTGGCCGGGATGATCTTCGCGATCCTCACGCCCGGTCTGCCCATGGACGTCCCTGCGTTCCTTGGCGGCATGCTCGACGACTTCGCCGCGCTCAGGCTGGAGACATGGTACTTCCACAAGTCCCGGCCGATGCAGGGCGCCAACTGGAAAGTCGCCTACGACGGATACCTCGAGGGCTATCACTTCCAGGCCGCGCATCCCGAAACGGTCCTGCCGCGCACACCTTCGAACCGCGCCTATTACGAGGCATTCGGCCCGCACATCCGCCTCTCCTACCCGCAGCATCGCATCGTCGAACTGAAGGACCTGCCGCGCGAGGAATGGGGCGAGCGGGAGAACCTGAACTACGACTTCATCCGCATGCTCTTTCCCAACTTCGCGATGTTTCTTGCGCCCGAGATGTGTCAGGTCGCGCAGCTCTTCCCCGGCGATGCGCCGGGGCGCAACGTCACCGTCATGAACTATATCTTCCCGACGGCCCCGGCGTCCGAAGCCGAGCGGGAGGAGCTCGACCGGATGAGCGACTTCTTCTTCGACGTCGTCGAGAAGGAGGACTATCTGATGGGCATGCGCGTGCAGCAGGGGCTGGAAGCGCAGCGCAGCGGGCACGTCACTTTCGGCCGCAACGAACTGGGCAACCAGTACTTCCACAAGTGGATCGCGCATTACCTGTCACAAGGGACAGTGCCCGAACCCTTGCTGCGCGCCGATTGATGGCGCCCGACAGAAAAAACGAGAGGGCCTGAAGCCATGATCATCCTTGCCGGACACCTCAAGACGTCGCCTGATCGCGTCGATGAACTGGCCGAAACCCTGCGCGGTCTCGTTGCCGCGACGCTGCAGGAGGACGGTTGCCTCAACTACCACTTCGCCGTCGACAGCCGGGAAGAGGGCACCGTACTCGTCTACGAGCGCTGGCGCGATGAGGAGGCGCTGGCGGTTCACCTAGGGCAACCGGCGGTCCTCGGCGTCCTGGGCGCATGGGCCGACAGCATCGACACCTCGGGCGTGCGCAAGTTCGACGCCGACAGGGAACGCGGCTTCGCCGACTGACCGAGCGCGCCGCAACGCCAGAAATTACCGGGAGAAGACCGCCATGATGAACCGCCGTATCGTCCTCGAATCGCGCCCCAGCGGCGTTCCGGTCCCGGAGAACTTCCGTATCGAGGAAGTGGCGCTGCCCGAACTCGGGGAAGGGCAGGTCCTGCTGGAGAACCGCGTCTTCGCGATTGACCCGGCCGTGCGCGGGATGCTCGACGACGTGAAGAGCTACCTGCCGCCGGTCCCGATCGGCGGCCTGATCCCGACCATGGTGCTGGGCCGCGTCGTCCAGTCGCGCAATCCGGATTTCAGGGAAGGCGATTATGGCCGTGCCTTCATCGGCTGGGAAACCCATTCGATTATCGCGCCCGGCAGCGTCGCCTTCGAGAACGTGCGCGTGGCCGAGGACCTGCCGCTTACCGCCTACATGGGCGCGGCCGGCTGGTCGGGCATCACGGCCTATGTCGGGCTCAAGCGCTATGGCGAGATGCGCGAAGGCGATGAAGTGCTGATCAGCGCGGCGGCGGGCGCCGTGGGATCGGTCGCGGGGCAGGTGGCCAGGCTCTCGGGCTGCCGCGTCGTCGGTACGGTCGGTTCGGACGAGAAGGCGCGGATCATTACCGAGGAACTCGGCATGGACGGCGCCATCAACTATCGCGATTGCAAGGACCTCGACGCCGAGATCGCGAAGCACTTCCCCGATGGGATAGACCTCTATTTCGACAATGTCGGCGGCGTGACGCTGGACACGGTACTGCCCCGGATGAAGGCATTCGGGCGCATTCCGGTCTGCGGCATGATCGCCAACTACAACCACCAGACCGATCCCTATCGCCTGCGCAATATCTGGCAGGTGCTGGTCAACCGCATCACCATGCGCGGCTTTCTCGCCTACGAGGCACTCGACATGCTGCACGAGGCCGAGGAGGCGCTGGCGCAGTGGATCCGCTCGGGCGACCTGATCGCCACCGAAAACGTCGCCACGGGTCTGGAAGCGACGCCCGAGGCGTTCATCCGCCTGATGTCTGGCAAGACCTCCGGCAAGACGCTCGTACGTATCGACGATAGCGTGTCGACGCTCGCCGACTGGAAGATTGCGGATCATGCCTGAAGCGGGGCTTGCCGCCCTCGTTGCCCGGGCCCGCCTGACCGATCTGGTGGCCGAATACGGCAATCTCATCGACTGGATCGAATGGGACCGGCTCGACGCGGTTTTCTGGCCCGAGGCGACGTTCGACTTCGGCATGTTCAAGGGCACCTTCGAGGAATACCGGGGCTTTGTCGCCCGGCTTGAGGAAGGCTATGCGCGCCGCCTGCACATGTTCGCCATTCCCGCGATTACCCTGGCAGGCGACCGCGCGAGGATCGACGCCGGCTCGGTCATCGTTTGCCGCACCGACGATCCGGCGCCCGGCATCGACGACACGTTCTGGGGCCGCTACCTCTTCGAAGCCGAACGCCGCGATGGCGAGTGGCGCCTGTCCGGCCTGACTTACGTGCTCAACCTGTTCGACCGCGCCGCGCGTGCAACCGATGACCGAACCGGACCGATGAACTTCGGCGACGGCCTCTCACCGACGCATCCGTTTGCGATAGGATAGGAACCGCCGCGAACCGGCAGTGGCGCCTGGAGCGGGTGAAGGGAATCGAACCCTCGTCGTAAGCTTGGGAAGCTTCTGCTCTACCATTGAGCTACACCCGCGTTTCGACGAATTGGCTCGTCTGGCGCGCGCCGGGAAATCCTTTGGACTTCCACTGGGGCGGCGGGCCTAGTGCCATGGGTCTGGCCGGGTCGTCAACGGATCTCTTGCAGGTTGCTTCAACTTGGGCCGGTCATCGTTTCGGGACGCACGATGCGGTCGAAGTCTTCGGCGGAGACGGCCCCGCCTTCCACGGCGGCCTCGCGCAGGGTCTTGCCGCTTTCCTGCGCGCTCTTGGCGATCTTCGCAGCGGCTTCGTAGCCGATCTGCGGGGCCAGTGCGGTGACCAGCATGAGCGAGCGTTCGACGCCCGCGGCGATGTTGTCCTCGCGCGGTTCGAGCCCGTCGAGGAGGTGTTCGCGGAAGCTCTGCGCGGCATCGGCAAGCAGGGTGATCGACTGCAGGGCGTTGTAGGCCATGACCGGGCGATAGACGTTGAGTTCGAACTGCCCCTGGCTGTCTGCGAAAGTCAGGGTCGCGTGATTGCCGAAAACCTGGCTGCAGACCTGGGTCATCGCTTCGCACTGGGTCGGATTGACCTTCCCCGGCATGATCGAGGAACCCGGCTCGTTGGCGGGCAGGGCCAGCTCGCCCAGTCCCGCGCGCGGGCCGGATCCGAGGAAGCGGATGTCGTTGGCGATCTTGTAGAGCGAGGCTGCCAGCGTGTTGAGCGCGCCATGGGTGAAGATCAGTGCATCCTGCGCGGCGAGCGCCTCGAACTTGTTGGGTGCGGTGACGAGGGGCAGCCCGGTCGCCTCCGCGAGTTCGGCGGCGATGGCCACGGCAAAACCCACCGGAGCGTTGATCCCGGTGCCGACTGCGGTCCCGCCCTGGGCGATGCGGCAGATGCCCGGAAGCGTCGTTTCGATCCGTTCGATCCCGGCGCGCACTTGCGCGGCATAGCCGGAGAACTCCTGCCCGAGCGTGAGGGGCGTCGCGTCCTGTGTATGGGTGCGCCCGATCTTCACGATCCGCGCCCATTGCGCGGCCTTGGCTTCCAGCACTTCGGCCATGGCGGTGAGCTGCGGCAGCAGCCTTGCTGTCAGCGCGTGTGCTGCGGCGATGTGGATGGCGGTGGGGAATGTGTCGTTCGACGACTGGCTGCGGTTGACGTGGTCGTTGGGATGGACCGGCTTCTGGTCGCCCGGCTCGCCGCCGAGCAACTGGTTGGCGCGGTTGGCGATCACCTCGTTGACGTTCATGTTGCTCTGCGTCCCCGAACCGGTCTGCCAGACGACCAGCGGGAAGTGATCGTCGAGCTTGCCCGCGATCACTTCGTCGGCGGCCGTGACGATCGCCTCGGTCAGATGCGGGTCGAGCTTGCCGAGGCGCCGATTCACGCGGGCGGCGGCGCGCTTGATCTGGGCGATGGCGTGCACGATCGCGAGAGGCATGCGCTCTCCCCCGATCCGGAAGTTCTCGAAGGAACGCTGGGTCTGCGCCCCCCACAGGCGGTCTGCGGGCACGGCGATCTCGCCCATGGTGTCGCGTTCGATGCGGGTATCTGTCATGTCGGCTCCGTTGAAGGCTGGCAGCGCTTCCCCCGGCACTCCACATGGGGATGGTGCCGGCAGTTTCATCATTTCCACTTATTCGAACATCTTGGACGATTTTATTCCGGTTATCCGTAGGGGCGGATGGGCATATATGAACGGTCGACCGGGCGGCCCCCGCTGCCCGCCGGAGACATACGATGATCGAACTGCGTCCTTTCGAAAGCCTTGGCGGTGCCAATCACGGTTGGCTCTATGCCAAGCATCACTTCTCCTTCGCCGGCTACCATGATCCGGCGCGGGTGCACTGGGGCAACCTGCGCGTCTGGAACGACGACACGATCGCGCCGGGCACGGGCTTCCCGCCGCACCCGCATGCCGACATGGAGATCATCACTTACGTTCGCGAAGGCGCGATCACCCACGAGGACAGCCTTGGCAACAAGGGCCGCACCGAGGCCGGCGACGTCCAGGTGATGAGCGCGGGCACCGGCATTCGCCATTCGGAATACAACCTGGAGGATGTGACCACGAAGATCTTCCAGATCTGGATCATCCCCACCCGCAGCGGCGATGCGCCGAGCTGGGGCGCGCGGCCCTTTCCCAAGGGCGAGCGTTCGGGCCGGTTCGTCACCCTGGCCTCGGGCTATGACGGCGATGGCGATGCCCTGCCGATCCGCACCGATGCGAGGGTCGTGGCGGCAACGCTCAAGGCCGGCGAGACGGCCGAGTACCCGCTGGGCCGCGACCGCAAGGCCTATCTTGTTCCCGCGACCGGCCAGGTCCGTGTAGAAGGAGGCGAGAGTGACGGAGTCGAAGCGCGCGAACGCGATGGCGTTGCCGTGAACGATGTCGAGGTCCTGCGCGTTACGGCGCTGGACGACAGCGAGATCGTCCTGGTCGACGCGGCCTGAAACCGATGAGAGAGGCGGGCGTGCATGGCGCGCCCGCCGATCCCCGCAGTTCCTGAGGAGAGTGCCCATGTCCATCCGTTCCACTGACGTCGAAGGCGTCGATTCCGTCATCCTTCCGCCGGTTCGCGACCTTGGCGACGGCTTCAAGGTCCGCCGCGCGCTGCCTTCCGCCCACCGCCGCATGGTCGGCCCGTTCATCTTCTTCGACCAGATGGGACCGGCCGCCTTCGACAGTGGCGAGGGCCTCGACGTCCGCCCGCACCCGCATATCGGCCTTGCGACCGTGACCTACCTGCTGGAAGGCGAGATCCTGCACCGCGATTCGCTGGGATCGCTGCAGCCGATCCGTCCCGGCGAGGTCAACTGGATGACCGCGGGCAGCGGCATCGTCCACTCCGAGCGCACCTCCGATGCGGTCCGCGCCAGCGGCGGCAAGCTGTTCGGCCTGCAGACCTGGGTCGCTCTCCCGCTCGACCGCGAGGAAGTCGATCCCGATTTCGCGCACTACAAGGCGGACCAGATCCCGGTGACCGAGGATGGAGGCACCCGGCTGACCCTCGTCGCCGGCACTTCGGACGGGCTGGTCTCTCCGGTGAATACATTCTCGGACATGGTCTATGCGGACATCGTCATGGCCGAAGGCGCGCGCTACCAGGTCAAGGCCGAGCATATAGAACGGGCGGTCTACGTCGTGTCCGGCGAGGTCGAGGTGATCGGGCAGACGGGTTCCTTTACCACTGGCGAACTCGTGATCTTCCAGCCGGGCGCGGAAGTCGTGCTCAAGGCCAGGGGCGCGGCGCGGCTGATGCTGCTGGGCGGCGAGCCGTTCCCCGAAGGGCGAAATATCTTCTGGAACTTCGTGTCCTCCTCGCGCGACCGGATCGAGCAGGCCAAGCAAGACTGGAAGGCGCAGCGCTTTGCCCCCGTCCCGGGCGAAACCGAATTCATCCCGCTTCCGGCCTGACCGCCGCACACCGCAAGGGAGCATTGCACATGGCACATGGAACTGCCCGCATCGGCCGCGATCGCTATCGTACCGAGATCGAAGTGAGCGGCCACGCTCTCGTGGCGGACGAAGGAGCCGGGCTTGGCGGCGCCAACACCGGACCGGCGCCCTACGACTACATCCTGGCCGGGCTCGGTGCCTGCACCGCGATCACGCTGCGCATGTATGCGGACCGCAAGGAATGGCCGCTCGAATCCGCCGATGTCGACCTGCGGCTGGTGGGCGGCAAGGAGGGGGCGCATATCGAGCGTACCCTGACGCTGACCGGCGCGCTGGATCAGGAACAGCGTGCGCGGCTTGCAGACATCGCGGAGCGCACGCCCGTGACGCTCACGCTCAAGAACGGTATCGGCATCACGACCACGCTGGCCTGACCGGTGGCGCGCTGAGGAGCAGATCATGGCTGCAAGGGCATTCGATTTTACCGGAGCCAATGGACATCGCCTGTCGGGCCGCCTCGATGTGCCCGAAGGCCGGGCGCGGGCCTGGGCGATCTTCGCGCATTGCTTCACTTGCGGGAAGGACAACCTGGCCGCAGTGCGGGTCGGCCGGGCACTCGCGGCGCAGGGCATCGGCGTGCTGCGCTTCGACTTTGCCGGCCTCGGCGCCAGCGAAGGCGACTTCGCGGCTTCGAAGTTCAGCGCCGACGTGGCCGACCTGATCGCCGCCGCCGAAGTGATGACGGGCGAGGGCATGGCGCCTTCGCTGCTGATCGGTCACAGCATGGGCGGCGCGGCGGCGATTGCCGCTGCGGGCGAGATCGCCTCGGTGCGTGCCGTGGCGACGATCGGTGCGCCGTTTTCTCTGCAGGTGGCGATGCACCATTTCGGCGACGAGGCGCTCTCCGCGCTGGAGCGTGACGGGGAAGCAGATGTTCACCTGGCCGGGCGTCCGTTCCGCGTGGGCAAGGCGATGGTAGAGGAACTGCGCGCAACCGACCTCGGCGCAGCGCTCAAGGCCCTGCGCAAGCCGCTGCTGATCATGCACGCTCCGCTGGACGATACGGTGCCGCTGGCGCAGGCGACCAGGATCTTCACTGCGGCGCTGCATCCCAAGAGCTTCGTGACGCTGGACGATGCCGACCACCTGCTGACGCGCAAGGGCGATGCGGATTATGTCGCCGGCATCGTGATGGCCTGGGCGGCGCGCTATCTGGACCTGCCGCAAGCGGTTCCGGCACCGCGTCCCAGCGAGGACGTGCTGGCCGAGGAGACCGGCGCGGGCAAGTTCCAGCTTGCGATTTCGGCGGGCGGAGCGCGCTTCCTGGCCGACGAGCCGCGCAATGTCGGCGGACTCGGCTCGGGTCCTTCACCTTATGATCTGCTGTCTTCGGCGCTGGCGGCGTGCACGACGATGACGCTGCGCCTCTATGCCGACCACAAGGGGCTGCCGGTCACGCGCATCCGTACGGCTGTCGGCCATCGCCGTGAGACCGGGCAGGCGCAGCCCGATGTCTTCACCCGCCGCATCGCCATCGAGGGCGAGATCGACGCCGATCAGCGCCAGCGCCTGCTGGAAATGGCCGAGCGCTGCCCGGTCCATCGCACGCTCGAGAAGGGCGCGCGCTTCGACACGGTGATCGGTGAGCCGCCCGCGGCGGCCGAACCGGAATCGGCCCATGCGGCCGACATGCAGGTGGCGGTGGACGCCCGGGACTGATGCCCGGGCGTTCCGTTCAATAGGCTTCGGTCAGCCGAGCAGTTCGCGGCGCAGCTTGGCGAAGTCCGCGTCGGTCAGCCCGACTTCCTGCTTCAGGTAGCCTTCGGTACCGCCGTACTGCCGGTCCAGATAGGTGAAGAACTGGGCGAGGTGCGAGGCCCCGCTCGGCGTGTAGAGCGGCTGTACGACCTGCCGCTGCTTCTCGTCACCGGACATGTACATCGCGACGATGGGGTTGTTCGGATAGTCCTTCGGATCGACCTTGGGCATCTCGAATTGCGGGCGGCGCAGAGCGGTCGAGAGGTGATAGTCCTTGAGGATCGTCTCGCGGTCGACGCCCAGCAGGTCGTAGATCAGCGCGGTGGCGATCCCCGTGCGGTCCTGCCCGGCCGAGCAGTGGTAGATCACCGCGCCCTCGTCTGCCAGCAGGCGGCGGAACAGCGCCCGGAACTGGGGCACGAGCATCTTCTCCATGCCCTTGTAGGTGTTCTCGCCATCGCCGGCACCATAGGCCGCCAGCAATGGCTTGAGCGAATAGTCGTTGGCAAGGAACAGGGCGCCGGTGCGATCGTCGACCCAGTCGGGTGCGACTTCGCGTTCCTCGAGGGAGCGCAGGTCGACGACGCTGTCGATGTGCAACTGGTCGATCAGGGCATAGTCGGCATCCGAAAGCAGGGGCATGGCGCCCGAGCGGAACGCCTTGCCCCAGCGGACCTGATGGCCGTCCTTCGTGACGTAACCGCCGATATCGCGGAAATTGCTGCCTTGCTGCAGCGGCAGCACGCGCTCGGCAACGACGGTCGAATGTCCGCCTTCGCCAAGGAGGATGACGTAGCGATGCTCGTCGGCGGGGATCGCCAGCTTGACCTTGCGGTCCTTGCCGGTGGCGGTGACGCGCCGGTCGCCATCGTCGACGGTCGTGTCCGCGCTGATCCAGACCGAGACCGGGGCCACGTCTCCCCGATCAAGCTCGACGGTCTGCGCATCGAGACGGGTGAGGGTCGCCATCTCCCGCGCCGACGCGGGAGAGGATGCCAGCACGGCAATCGTGGCAATAAGGGCGGTGCAGGTGGTGTAACGCATGAGGATGTGTTTCCCGATCAGAAGCCGAAGCGTACGCCGAAGAGGTAGCGCGAACCGATGCGCTCGACTTCGGTCGGCATTGCCTGGGTGCCGGCATAGGCGATGTACGTTTCGTTGGTGAGGTTGGCGAGGTCCGCGAAAACCGTGAAGTTCTCGTTCACCGCATAACGCAGCGAGACGTCGAGGTTCTCGTAGCCCTTGCGGTGTTCGCCGCTGCCCATGCCGCCCAGCGTGTCCAGCCAGTCCGAACGCCACTGGTAGCTGACGCGGCCCGAGAAGCCGTACTTTTCATAGAACAGAGAGGCGTTGGCGATCTTCTTGGACATGCCCTGGAAGGGGATTGCCTTCTGCGTCGGGGTGTCGAAGTCGCCGTCGAGCAGGGTCAGGTTGCCCTGGAAGCCGAAGCCGTCGAAGGGCGCAGGCAGGAAGTCGAACTGCTTTTGCGCGTTGAACTCGACACCGTAAAGCTTGCCATGCTTGCCGTTGAAGGTGCCCTTGAGCAGGTAGTTCGAACGGTCGGTCCCGCCGAAGCTGTAGAAGTCGGAGCCGACCGGCTGCTTGCTGGAGTACAGCACATTGTCGACCCAGCGGGAGAAACCTGCAACCGAGAGCAAGCCATTGCCCGGCAGGTAGTATTCGACGCTGGCGTCGAGGCCCCAGGTGTATTCGGGCTTGAGCAGCGGGTTGCCGCCGGAGATTTCGCCGGGCGAAGTCGTATCGTTGATCGAGGCGCCGACGCGGATCGCGCCGTAGGCCGGGCGCGATATGCCGCGCTGGCCGGCAAGGCGCAGGACCAGGTCGTTGGTGGCTTCGTACTTGAGGTTGAGGCTCGGGAAGAAGTCGGTGCGGTTCTTGTGGAAGGTGAGCGGCGTATAGGCGCCGTTCGAGAGGACCGAGCCTGAATTGTCGAGCACGTAGTTCTCTACCCGCAGGCCGGCAATCGCGGTCAGCGCGCCGGTTTCCAGCTTGGCCGAGACATAGCCCGCTAGCGTCTTTTCACGCTGGGCGTAGCGGTCGCTGGCCGGAATGTCCTTGGCCGGATCGTAGAGACCGGCGGCCTCGAGCTTGCCGAGCAGGCTGTCGATGTCACGGCGCATGGCGACGTTGTCGACGTAGTTGAAGTTCAGGCCGAGCGGAAAGTCGGTGTCCCAGGCCTTGTCGGTGACGTAGCTGTTCACGTCGAAGGGCTGGCCGACCACCGAACCGAGCGCGCCGATCGCCGCGATGTTGGAGAACGAGAAGTTGTTGCCCGCGATGTCGCGGTCGGCAAAGAGCCCGCCCGCCGCAAGCGTGAGCGCGCCCATTTCCTTGGCGACGTCGACCTTGGCGGTATAGCTGTCCGAGACGGTCTTTTGCCGCGCGGCGATCATGTAGGCGCGTCCGGTCGAGAGGCTCGCCTGGTTGAATGCACCGCCGGTCAGCGAGACGATCGGGAAGTTCGGATTGCTGTTGTCGTACGTGAACGAGAGGTTGTTCGCGCCGGTTGTCGAGGACTGTACCAGCGGCAGGTAGCTGCTGTTGTCGGTGCGGGTGTAGTTGAGCTTCACTGCGGCGGTGAAGCCGTCGAAGTCGTCGTACTCGCCGCCGATCGTGCCGATGTAGTTGCGGTTGCGATATTCGCCGTAGTTGAAGCTGCCGCGCATCGGCACGCCAGTCAGGTCGCCCGAGGCCTGCGTGCGGGTGCCCGAGGCAGCCTTTTCGAGTTGCAGCTCGTACTGGTTACGCTGCTCGTCGTCGTTGAACTCGGAGAAGATTGCCTTGGCGTAGATGCGCTGGCCGGCTTCCGGGCTGTACTCGACGGCGCCGAACAGGCCGTTGTTCCAGCGTTCGAGCTCGTACTGGCGGATGTCGAACTCGGTCGGGCCCTTGGCATCATAGGCACCCACTTCGCGGTTGTCGGTAAGCTGCTTGCGGCGATAGTGCGAACCGCCCAGCACGAAGCCGAAAGTATCGTTGGACCAAGACAGGCGCAGCGAGCCCTGACGCTGTTCGCCCCCGCCCAGGCCCATGAACCCGTAGCCGAGATCGCCCGACACATGCAGGCCGCGCTGCTCCATCGGCGAGTAAGTCCGCAAGTCGATCGTCGAGACGATGGCATCGGCCTGCATGTCCGAGGTCAGCGACTTGTTGACCACCATTTCAGAGAGCATCACCGCCGGGATCGCGTCGAAGCGATAGGCGCGGGTGTCACCGCCTTCGTCGACGCCGACCATCGGGATGCCGTCGATCGAGACAGAGGTCCAGCGGTTGGGCGCGCCGCGCACCTGGATGTAGCGCTCCTGTCCCTGGTCGCGCTGCACCGCGACGGCGGGCAGGCGGGCCAGCGCGGCTGCGGCGTTCTGGTCGGGGAAGCGACCCACGGCGTCGGCTGCGGCGATGTCGGAGAGGTTGTCGGCCTTGCGCTTGGCTTCGACCGAGGCCTGCTGCGAGGCGAGGATGGTGCCGGTGACGATGATGGTGTTGCCGATTTCGCCGCCCGGGATCATGTCGTCCTGCGGCGCCACCCCTGCTTCGGCAGCGGCAAGGTCGGCCGCGCCGGATTCCGCCGCCTGGGCCACGCCGGCCAGGGACACGGCGATGGCAAGCGCGCTGGCAAGGCCCGCCGCGCGGTACGAAAGGTATTTCATCTGGTGGATTTCCCCTGAAGTGATCTGTCTTCGGGGCGGCGCCTAGGAGGGGTTTGTTACAGGGGGCGAAAAGTTCAGGGACAGTTCGGTTTCAGAATTATATTATAATTATGACAAACGCCGATCGCGTGGAGGCCTTTTTACCCATCATTATCGTTATTTATCAGTATTTTAATGTCACGAATCCGGCTCGATGCCGAGGCGGAAGCGTGCGGCCTTCGCGTTAAATTGATGTCTACTGCAAAAATGTGATGCCCATCGCCGAATGGCGCGGAACAGGTTGAAAGCCTGCCGCGTCCGGCGCAGTATCGCGCCCTTCATGCAGCAGTCCACGACACTCCTAACCATCGATACGCCCGGCCGGGGTCTTACCGAAATCACGCATGCCGTGGCCGACTGGCTCGGCGGGCAGGACGTGGGAGAGGGCCTGCTGACACTGCTGTGCCGCCACACTTCGGCCTCGCTGCTGATCCAGGAGAATGCCGCGCGCGAAGTGCGCCGCGACTTGCTCGACTGGCTGGAGCGGCTGGCGCCGGAAGGCGATCACTATGCCCATGACGATGAAGGGCCGGACGACATGCCCGCGCACTTGCGCGCGACGCTGACCGGCGTGAACCTGTCGATCCCGGTGATCGGGGGGAGGATGGCGCTGGGCACGTGGCAGGGCATCTACCTTGCCGAGCACCGCCGCATGCCGCATCGCCGGCAGGTGGCGATCCACCTTCTGGGACAATAGCCGAATGGAGCCGACACCCATGGCCAGCGATGCATCACCCGAAGCCGCACAGGGCGGAGATCTTGTGCGTCGGCATCGGCTCTCGACGCGCATCTGGCACTGGATCAATGCCGTCACCCTGCTCGTGATGCTGATGAGCGGGCTGATGATCTTCAACGCCCACCCGCGCCTCTACTGGGGCGAATACGGGGCGAACTTCGATCAGCCCTGGCTCAAGATCGGCACCCTGCAGAACACGAGGACCGGAGAATACAGCGGTTTCCTGCAAGTCGGCGACGAACGGATCGACACCACCGGCGTGCTTGGCCTGTGGCAGGACAGCAATGGCCGCCAGCAACGCTATGCCTTTCCGTCCTGGGCGACGATCCCTTCGCGTTACAGCCTCGCCGGTGCGCGCATCTGGCACCTTGCCTTCGCCTGGGTGCTGGCGCTGGGACTGCTGGCCTATCTGGTCCGGTCGCTGGTCAACGGGCACTTGCGGCGCGACATCCACATCACCCGCCGGGAATGGAGCCCACGCCACTTGTGGTATGATGTGAAGCAGCACGCGCGGCTGCGGTTCCCGAAGGGCGCGTCGGCGCTGCGCTACAATGCCCTGCAAAAGCTCGCCTATGCCGGGGTCCTGTTCGTGCTGTTGCCGCTGATGATCGTCACCGGCCTTGCCATGTCGCCGGGCACCGACGCCTGGGCACCGATCGTCACCGAACTGTTCGGGGGGCGGCAATCGGCGCGCTCGGTCCATTTCATCTGCGCCTTCCTGCTTGTGGTTTTCTTCGTCGTCCACATGGTCATGGTCGTGCTGGCCGGGCCCATCAACGAAGTCCGTTCGATGATTACCGGCAAGTACCGGCTGCCGAAGGAGAAGGGCCAATGAGCCGCAAGCTGATCCTCTCGCGCCGCACGCTGATCCGCACCGGCGTGGTCGGCACCGGCGGCCTGCTCCTGTCGGGCTGCGACAAGCTGTTCGAGAATCCGACCTTCCGCTCCGTACTGGAAAGCGGCGAGGACCTGCACAAGGCCAGCCAGCGGGCGTTGGGTCGCAATGCCCTGGCGCGCGAGTTTTCCGTTGGCGACATGTCGCCGGTCTTCCGTGCCAACGGCAGCCGCGAAGGCGCGGGCGGGGAATACCGGCAGCATCTGGCGCAGGGCTTTGCGAACTGGTCGCTCAAGGTCGACGGGCTTGTCGAGCGGCCGCTGGCGATCCCGCTGACCGCACTCAGGCAATTGCCGCAGCGCAAGCAGATCACGCGGCACGACTGCGTCGAGGGGTGGAGCGCGATCGGCCAGTGGCAGGGGCCGCGCCTTGCCCATGTCCTCGATCTCGCGCGGCTGAAGCCGCAGGCGCAGTATATCGTCTTCCACTGCGCGGACCTCTATCGCGGGCGGCCCTATTACGAATCCATCGACCTTGTCGATGCGTTCCATCCCCAGACGATCCTGGCCTGGCAGATGAACGGCAAGCCGCTGGAGCAGCAGCACGGTGCCCCGCTGCGCCTGCGCGTCGAAAGGCAGCTCGGCTACAAGCACGCCAAGTTCGTCACCCGCATAGAGGCGCGTGCGTCGCTGGAAGGGCTCTACGGCGGCAAGGGCGGCTATTGGGAGGACCAGGGCGCCTATGCCTGGTATGCCGGAATTTGACGCCTTGGCCCGTGACGAATTGAGGCATGGGCCTATCCGTGCGTCTTCCCAAGCAGAGACCCCTTGAGGCCGCAGGCCCCCCGGGGATGACTTCACCCGTTCACAGGAATGGCCCCCAGCAGTGATTTCCGCTCTCGACCTGTTTCGCATCGGCCTTGGCCCATCGAGTTCCCACACCGTCGGGCCGATGCGCATTGCGACCGCGTTCCTCCTAGACCTGCGCGAGCGCGGCCGATTGGGCGAGGTGGCGCGGGTGCGCATCGGCTTGCAGGGATCGCTGGCGCTGACCGGGGAAGGGCACGGCACACCCGATGCGTGCATCATCGGCCTGTGCGGCTTTCGCCCGGAGACCGTCGATCCCGAGGCAGCCTATGCAGCCGTCGCCGCCGTGCGCGAAACGGGCCGGGTATCCCTGCTGGGCGAGCACGAGATCGGCTTCGCCCCGCAGACGGACCTCGTGCTCGACTTCGCCTGCATGCCCGACCTGCATCCCAACGGGATGGTGCTCTGCGCCTACGATGCGGCCGGTGCGAAGATCGCCGAAGAGGATTTCTACTCGACCGGCGGCGGGTTCTTTTCCAGCCGCGCGCAGCTTGAGCAGACGGCGCGCAACGACGAGCTGATTTTCGGCCCGCCGGTGCGCCTGCCTTTCGGCTCCGGCGCGCAGCTGCTGGAAATCTGCGCCCGTGAGAACATGGCGATCTGCGAGGTCGTGCTGGCGAACGAGGCCGCCTGGCGTCCGGAAGATGAGACGATGGCGGGCCTCGATGCAATCGCCCAGGCGATGAACGCCTGCATCGATCGCGGCCTGTCGCGCGAGGGGCAGTTGCCCGGCGAACTCAAGGTCCGCCGCCGCGCCCGCTCGATCCACCAGAACCTGATTGCGCGCCCGCAGGACAACCAGGCCGAAACGCTGATGGACTGGCTCAACCTCTATGCCATGGCGGTGAACGAGGAGAACGCCTCGGGCGGCCGGGTCGTCACCGCGCCCACCAATGGTGCGGCAGGCATCATCCCCGCGCTGCTGCGCCAGTACTGCAGCGAGGGCAGCAGCGCGGTGGCCGTCAAGGCGCGCCGCTACCTGCTGACGGCTGCCGGGATCGGCATGCTCTACAAGCAGCGCGCCTCGATTTCGGGCGCGGAGATGGGCTGTCAGGGCGAGGTCGGCGTCGCCTGCTCGATGGCGGCCGCAGGGCTTGCGGCGGTCTGGGGCGGCACGCCCGAACAGGTCACCGCTGCGGCAGAGATCGGCATGGAACACAACCTTGGCCTCACCTGCGATCCGGTCGGCGGGCTCGTCCAGATCCCGTGCATCGAGCGCAATGCCATTGCCGCGGTCAAGGCGGTCAATGCCGCCAAGCTCGCGCTGCACGCAGGCGAAACGCCGCGCGTCTCGCTCGACCAGGTGATCGAAACGATGCGCCAGACCGGCGTCGACATGTCGAGCAAATACAAGGAGACGAGCCAGGGCGGGCTCGCCATCAACGTTGTGGCCTGTTGATCGCGCCGGACTGGACCCCTTGTCCGTTTCGGATAGGACCTTTCCCATCGCGCAACTTTAGTTCACGATCCCGCAATTGAGCCCGTCGATCTGCAGAACGGGGCAAAGACGTCGCAAGGCGGCAAACAGGGGAAAGCCAGCGAATGACGATCTTGAATATGGGGGCGGCTGCGGTTCAGCAGGATACCGGCCTGATCGACCGCATTACCAACATCTCGGACTTCATCTGGGGCGGCACCTGGGACGGCGCTGTCGTCCTGCCTTTCCCGCCGATGGTCATCGTTCTGCTGGGCGTCGGCCTCTACATGATGATCGGCCTGCGCTTCTATCCGTTGCGCAAGCTGGGCAATGCCTTCGCGGGGCTTTTCCGCGGGCGCAAGGGCGCCGGATCGGGTGAAATCAGCCCGTTCGCCGCGCTTTCGACCGCGCTGTCCGGACAGGTCGGCACCGGCAACATGGCCGGCGTCGCCACTGCCCTTGCCCTGGGCGGCCCGGGCGCGATCTTCTGGATGTGGGTTACCGCACTGATCGGCATGGCGCTGGCCTTTGCCGAAGGTTCGCTGGCGATCCGGTTTCGCGAGAAGTCGCTGGAGGGCTACTGGCGCGGCGGGCCGATGACCTACATCGTGCGCGGGCTTGGCCCGAAGTGGACCTGGCTTGCGGTCATCTTCTGTATCGGCACGCTGATCTCGACGATCATCACCGGCAACGCGATCCAGGCCAATGCAGTGGCCGATGGCATGAACGAACTGTTCGGCATCGACGAATGGCTCGGCGGCCTGATCGCCGCGATCGCCGTCTTCGTCGTCATCATCGGCGGCATCAAGTCGATCGGCGCCGTGGCGGAGAAGATCGTGCCGTTCATGGCCGGCACCTACATTCTCATGGCCCTCATCGCGATCCTGCTGGACATCAAGGACATCCCTGAAACGTTCGGGCGCATTTTCGGCGGTGCCTTTTCGGGTCAGTCGGCGGTCGGCGGTTTCGTCGGTGCCGGGATCATGCTCGCCCTGCGCGCCGGCGTCGCGCGCGGCCTGTTCTCCAACGAGGCCGGGCAGGGCACCACCCCGATGGCCCACGCCGTCGCCCAGACCGACGACCCGGAAGTGCAGGGCCGCATGGCGATGATGGGCACTTTCATCGACACCATCGTCATCTGCACCATGACCGCGCTGGTGATCCTCACCGTCGAAGGCAACTTCACCGGCGGCGGACATGCGGTGAAGCACGCCTGGCAATCGGACCTGACCGGCTTCGCGATGACTTCAGGGGCCTTTGCCGCCGCTTTCCCGGTACAGGTCGGGGGGCTTGCGATCGGCAGCATCATTGCCTCGCTGGCGCTGATCCTCTTCGTCTTCTCGACCCTGCTGACTTTCAGCTACTACGGCGAGCGCGCGATCACCTTCCTTTACGACAAGGTGCCGGGCGCCAGTGCGCGGGGCGAGAAAATCCTGCACTACATCTGGCGCGTGCTGTGGTGTCTCGCCGTGTTCATCGGCGCGAGCCAGCCGCTTCAGCTCGTCTGGCGCCTGGGCGACATCGCCAATGCGACGATGGCCGTGCCCAACCTGATCGCGCTGGCGGCGCTGTCGGGCGTGGTGTTCAAGCTCGCCCGGGGCGACAGGAACGCCGGCCGCGATCACCACGTCGCAATGCGCGAAGAATAACGGGGAGGCCGCCCTGCGCGCGTTCGGCGCGATCAGCCGACCAGACGCAGGGCGGTTTCCGTCTCGCGCACCGCGCGGGGCTGGTCGGGCCAGATGCCGCGGGTATCGTAGACCAGCTTGTTCGCCCGTTCGGCCAACGGCACGACGCGGAAGACGTCGTGGTCGACCAGAACGATCAGGATGTCGCAGGCTTCCAGCGCATCGTCGATGTCGATCTGGCGCACCCCGGTGTCGGTAAACTCGATCGGCAATTCGGCTGCATAGGGCTCGACGATGTGGATGCGTTCCCCGAACCTGCGGGCAAGGCGGCTGGCGACGAAACGCGCCGGACTTTCGCGGAAGTCGTCGATGTTGGCCTTGAAGGCAAGGCCGAGGCAGGCGACTTTCGCACCCGGATGCGCTTCCACCAGTGCTTCGGCCTTGGCGATCACGTGGTGCATCTTGCCGTCGTTGACGCCGCGCGCGGTGCGGATCAGCGGAGTCTCCTCCGGAGCACCGTGAACGATGAACCAGGGGTCGACGGCGATGCAGTGGCCGCCCACGCCGGGACCGGGTGACAGGATGTTGACGCGCGGATGCCGGTTGGCGAGGCGGATCACTTCCCACACGTCGAGGCCCATGCGGTCGGCGACGATGGACAGTTCGTTGGCGAAGGCGATGTTGACGTCGCGATAGGCGTTCTCGACCAGTTTGGTCATCTCCGCCGAGCGCGCATCGGTGGTGACGCATTCGCCGCGCACGAAGCGCTTGTAGAAGGCCAGCGCCTTGCGCGCGCAGCGCGGGGTGATGCCGCCGATCGAGCGGTCGTTGTTGGTCAGCTCTTCCAGAATGCGGCCGGGCAGTACGCGCTCCGGGCAGTAGGAAATCGAGATGTCGGGGATCTCGCCGGTCAGGCCGGGAATCTTCAGGTCAGGGCGCATCTCGGCGATCAGGTCGCGCAGTCGCTCGGTGGTGCCGACCGGCGAAGTCGATTCCAGGATGATGACGTCACCCTGCTTGAGCACCGGGGCGATCGTGCGGCCGGCGGACAGGACATAGGAAATGTCGGGCGCGTGATCCTTGTCGAAAGGCGTGGGCACGGCGATGACGAAGACGTCCGCGGGCGCCACTTCGGTCGAGGCGGAAAGCAGCCCGCGCGAGACGACACCGTGGACGAGACCGTCGAGATCGACTTCCTCGATGTGGATTTCGCCGCGGTTGATCGTGTCGACGACCTTCTGCGAAACGTCGAGGCCCAGGACGCGGCATCCGGCGCGGGCGATCACGGCGGCGGTGGGAAGTCCGATATAGCCCAGTCCGACGACGCAGACGTCAGGCTTCTTGTCCGATTTCATTCGCTAGCAGCTCCACGATTCGGCGCGCGGATTGCCCGTCCCCAAAAGGATTGTGGGCGCGCGCCATGGCCTCGTAAGCCACGGTATCGTCGAGCAAGGTTGATATTTCGGTAACGATCGTCTCGGCCGAAGTTCCGACGAGTTTCGCGGTTCCAGCCTCCACGCCCTCGGGGCGTTCGGTAGTCTCGCGCATGACCAGGACGGGCTTGCCCAGCGCCGGGGCTTCCTCCTGCACGCCGCCGCTGTCGGTCAGCATGATCTCGGCGATATTGAGCAGGCGCGCGAAGTGCGGGTAGTCGAGCGGCTCGATCAGGGCGACGTTGTCCAGCCCGGAGAGACGCTCGTTCATCACCCGCCGTACGTTGGGATTGAGGTGGACAGGGAAGATCACCGCCGTATCCGGACGCTCGGCGATGCGGCGGATGGCCGTCGCGATCTGCTCCATGCCTTCGCCGAAATTCTCGCGCCGGTGGCTGGTGACGCCGATGATGCGCTTGCCGGCGAACCTCGCTTCGAGGTCTGCCAGCCCGGCGGCAAGGTGCGGCTGGGCCTCGATCCGCGCGCTCACCCAGTGCAGGGCATCGATCACCGTGTTGCCCGTGACATGGACGCGCGCGGGATCGACGTTTTCCTTTGCCAGCGCCGTGGCCGAGGTTTCGGTCGGCGCGAAGTGCAGGCTGGCCATGGCCCCGATGATCTTGCGGTTCACCTCCTCGGGCCAGGGGTGATAGATGTTGTAGGAGCGCAGTCCCGCCTCGACATGATCGACCGGCACCTTGCGGTAATAGGCGGCGAGCGCGCCCGACATCGCCGTCGCGGTGTCTCCCTGCACGATCGCGCGGTCCGGCTTCACCTGGTCCATGACCTTGCCGATGCCGGTCAGCAGGCTTGCGGTCAGCGCGTCGAGCGTCTGGTCGGGCTGCATCACGTCGAGATCGTGGTCGGGCACGATCCGCGCGATGTCCAGCACCTGGTCCAGCATCTGCCGGTGCTGCGCCGAGACGCAGACGACGCATTCGAAGCGCGGATCGGCCTTCAGCGCATGGATGACGGGGAAGAGCTTGATCGCTTCGGGACGCGTGCCGAAGATAACGAGAATGCGGGAAGGCTGGGTCATCGCGCTCCGGACTATCACCGTGTGGTTAATCATCGTCTAAAGCCGCAAGCGGCGGCGCTGCCGCGAGGCGGCCATGCCGGCCATTGTGCGACTTGACGGCCGCCGCCGCCATGGGGGCTTTCATGGGTGACCGGATTTTAATGTCTTTTCGAGCACTTGGCGCGAAATGATACGTGCAAACGTGAGATTGAGGGTATCTGATCCCAATCAGACGCTGAAGATAAAGTATTGATCGGACTTGCTGGGGGTGGGTCCTGTAAACGATACTTCTCGTTGTCTTTGGCGCGGGAGAGGTGTCTACAGTTTTTGGATAACGATAAAGAAACGGCAGCCCGATTAAGCTGCCGTTCAAGGTGTTAAGAGCCTAATGTATACACAGGCCCTTCGGGTCGCAATTGAAGTAGATCATAGGGCGCCGATTCGATCCAGTCGTAATGAAGGCGCCGTAAACTATCGCCGTTTTCCATGGGGTTATAGCCGAAGTCGGCGCAGCGCCTGCCTCAAGAGGCTGTCTGGCGCGCGATGGGTAATGCCCATGCTGCATATCGCTCCGCGGGGGCGTGCGGGCTGCTTCGGGTCGCTTCGGGTCGCTTCGGTTGTCTGCGCTTCTTCGTGGCTTCGCCTCGGTGGACAAATTTGCGTCGCCACTTGCCCCGAGGGCGGCCTTGGGGAATCAACCGGTCATGGCAATTCTGAGCGACAAGTGGATCCGCCAGCAGGCGCAGGAAAACGGCATGATCGAGCCTTTCGTCGAGGCGCAGCGCCGCGACGGATGCATTTCCTATGGCCTGTCCTCCTATGGCTACGATGCGCGCGTCGCGCCGGAGTTCAAGATCTTCACCAATGTCGATTCGGCCGTGGTCGACCCCAAGGACTTCGCCGCGAATTCCTTCGTCGATCGCGAGACCGACGTCTGCGTGATCCCGCCCAATTCCTTCGCGCTGGCGCGCACGGTGGAATATTTCCGCGTGCCCAAGGACGTCCTCGTCATTTGCCTGGGCAAGTCCACGTATGCGCGTTGCGGCATCATCGTGAACGTCACGCCGCTGGAGCCGGGCTGGGAAGGGCACGTCACCCTTGAATTCTCGAACACGACGCCGCTGCCCGCCAAGATCTATGCGAACGAAGGCGCCTGCCAGTTCCTGTTCCTGAAGGGCAACGAGCCCTGCGAAACGAGCTATGCCGACCGTGCCGGCAAGTACATGGGCCAGCGCGGCGTGACCCTTCCGCGCCTGTAAGGCGCGCCCCCCGAATTCCAGTCCGAATGCAGGCCGTTTCAGATCGGGCCGGCGCGCAATAGCGTCTGGCTCTTTCGCGATTCGCCTTTCGCAACGCGTCTGACGCCCTTCCGACAATAAATTTTTTCGCAGTGCAGTGCAGGTCCCTGCCGGGGCTTCGCCTGGCCCCGCAGACGTCAGTGTTTGCGGGGCTTTGCGGTATATCTGCCGATGCTTTTTTATCCTAACTATCTAATTCGAATTATGAAGGATATGGCCGAGGGGCGCAGGCCTGGCTGTTGCAAAAATTCCACGAAAAACTATGTGAAGCCGTCCAAAGCGTGAGAGCGAGGATAACCAAGCACTAGAATGTGCTTTGGAGGGTGAAGTAATTTTTGAAGAAAGTTTGAGCAAGCCCGGCCACCGGGACGATCCGGAGGGCCCCAAACGAACGACCGGCGATGACCGCCTGGTGCTGAGATGTCCGCAGGCCGAAGACGGGCCCGCGATCTCGGCGCTGATTGCCGCATCGCCGCCGCTCGATACCAATTCCGCTTACTGCAACCTCCTGCAGTGCAGCGACTTCGCCGATACCTGCGTCGTCGCTGAAAGGGATGGCCAGATCGTCGGATGGATTTCCGGCTACCGGCCCCCTTCTCATCCCGAGCGAATCTTCGTCTGGCAGGTTGCCGTCGACGCTTCGGCGCGCGGCCTGGGTCTGGGCGGGCGCATGCTCGATGAACTGATTGCGCGCCCCGCCGTGAAGGGGGCGACCACGCTCACGACGACCGTGACCGAAACCAACGACGCTTCATGGGGCCTCTTCAGGGCCTTCGCGCGCCGCCATGGCGCCGAGCTGACCAAACAACCGCGCTTCGAGCGCGAGGCGCACTTCGCAGGTGCGCATGACACGGAATGGCAGGCGAGCATTTCGCCGCTGCCGTCCGCCCAATTCAACTGAACAGGGAAACACCTGAGATGATGACGACTCCCAAGCCGAGCGCCAAGTCGCCCGACACCGCCATTTACGACCGCCGTGAATCCGGAGTGCGCAGCTACTCCCGTTCCATGCCGCGGCAGTTCAACCGCGCGCAGGGCGTATGGATGCATGACAGCGAGGGCGGACGCTATCTCGACTTCCTGTCGGGCTGCTCCTCGCTCAACTACGGACACAACCACCCGGTGCTCAAGCAGGCGCTCATGGACTACATCGCCAGCGACGGGGTGACCCATGCGCTGGACCTGCACACCGATGCCAAGTCCGACTTTCTCAAGACCTTCGAGGACGTGATCCTGCGTCCACGCGGCCTGGACTATCGCGCCATGTTTACCGGTCCGACCGGCACGAACGCCGTCGAGGCAGCGATCAAGCTGGCCCGCAAGGTGACGGGTCGTGAAATGGTGATCGCCTTCACCAACGGTTTTCATGGCATGACCCTGGGCGCACTGGCCTGCACCGGCAATGCCGGCAAGCGCGGCGGCGCCGGCGTTCCGCTCAACCACGTCAGCCATGAGCCGTTCGACGGCTACTTCGGCGACGATGTCGATACTGCGGACCTGCTCGAGCAGCGCCTTGCCGACCCGTCGAGCGGCCTCGATGCCCCGGCGGCATTCCTGGTCGAAACCGTCCAGGGCGAAGGCGGCCTCAACGCCGCGCGTCCGGAATGGCTGCGCAAGATCGCGGCGCTCGCCAAGAAGCACGGCGCGCTGATGATCGTCGACGACATCCAGGCCGGCTGCGGCCGCACCGGCGGATTCTTCAGCTTCGAGGACATGGGCTTCACCCCAGACGTGGTCACCCTGGCGAAGTCGCTCTCGGGCATGGGCCTGCCCTTTGCGCTGACCCTGTTCCGCCCCGAACTCGACGTGTGGAACCCGGGCGAGCACAACGGCACCTTCCGCGGCAACAACCATGCTTTCGTCACCGCGACGGCGGCATTGCGCGAATTCTGGGCCGATCCGTCCTTTGCCGACGACATTGCCCGCCGCGGTGGCATTCTCGAGCAGCGGCTGGAACGCATTGCGCGCCGCCACGGCCTTTCGACCCGCGGTCGCGGCATGATGCGCGGCATCAACGTCGGCAGCGGCGAGGTGGCCGACAAGATTACCGGGGCCTGCTTCGATGAGGGCCTGATCATCGAGACCAGCGGCGCCCACGACGAGATCGTCAAGGTGCTTGCCCCGCTCGTCATCGACGACGCGACGCTGAATGCCGGCCTCGACATTCTCGAGGAGGCAATCGCCGAGGCGATCGCCCCTGTCGACGACGCGGACACGCGTACCGAACGCAAGCTCAACGTCGCGGCCTGAGGGGCGGCGGCCCCTCGTGGCCGACCTTCACGACGCGGCTTCACACGTAAATACCAAGGAAAACCACATGATCGTTCGCAAGCTCAAGGACATTCGCAAGAGCGACAAGCACGTCAAGTCGGAAGGCTGGACCAGCGACCGCCTGCTGCTGAAGGATGACGGCATGGGCTTCTCGTTCCACGTCACGACCCTGTTCGCCGGTGCGGAACTCCACATGCATTACCAGAACCACCTGGAAGCCGTGCTGATCCTCAAGGGTAACGGCACGATAGAGGATCTGGGTACCGGCGAGACCCACGAGCTGAAGCCCGGCGTGATGTATGCGCTCAACAACAACGACAAGCACATCGTGCGTCCCGAGACCGAGATCCTGTGCGCCTGCGTGTTCAACCCGCCCGTCACCGGCCGCGAGGTCCATGACGAAAACGGTGCCTATCCCGCCGATGTCGACGCGGAGCGCGAACCCGCGCTTTCGGACTGAACGCAGACGGGGGTAGCAATGCAGGATCAATATCCGTCGCGATGCGCCGGGCAGCCCGAACTGCTTGCGCGTCACGAACCTGTCGCGCGGCGTGCCTGGGAACCGGGTGCGCCGCTGACCGCCGAGCAGATCGAGCGGTTTGACCGGGACGGTTATCTCGTACTGGAAAACGTCTTTTCCGAAGCTGAAATAGCCGCGCTCCAGGCCGAGACGGGCCGCCTTCTCTCCAATCCCGCGGGACTGGAGGACGAAACCGTCATTGCCGAGCCGGACAGCCGCGAAGTCCGTTCGATCTTCCGGATCCATGGACAGAGCCGGATGATGGAGCGTCTGGCCGCCGACGAACGGCTGGCGGGTGTCGCCAGCTACCTGCTCGACGACGAGGTGTACATCCACCAGTCGCGCCTGAACTACAAGCCGGGCTTCAGGGGCAAGGAGTTCTTCTGGCACTCGGACTTCGAGACCTGGCATACCGAAGACGGCATGCCCGCGATGCGTTGCCTCTCGATGTCGGTGCTTCTGGCCGAGAACAATCCCCATAACGGGCCGCTGATGCTCATTCCCGGTTCGCAGCGCGTCTTCGTCACCTGCGTCGGTGAAACGCCGGAGGATCACTACAGGCATTCGCTGCGCAGGCAGGAGTTCGGTGTTCCCGACGAGTACAGCCTGGCCGAGCTTGCCCACAAGCACGGCATCGAGGCGCCCACCGGCAAGCCCGGTACGGTGATCCTGTTCGACTGCAACACTATGCATGGTTCGAACGGCAACATCACGCCGTTCCCCCGTTCCAATGCATTCTTCGTTTTCAACGCGGTGAGCAATCGCCTCGTTGCCCCTTTCGGTGCGGCCAAGCCGCGTCCCGATTTCATTGCCGCCCGCAAGGTCGAGCCGATCCGGCCGGTCTCGGGCGAACTCATGGGAGTTGCCGCATGACCGCAGCCCATAGCGTCGAAAAGATCGGCGGTACCTCGATGGCCGCCACGTCGACCGTCTTCGACAATGTCCTGATTGCAGGACGCGAAGGCGCCGACCTGTACAACCGCATCTTCGTCGTTTCGGCCTATGCCGGGATGACCGACCTGCTGCTCGAGCACAAGAAGTCGGGCGAGGCGGGCGTCTATGCCCACTTCGCCAGCAACGATGTCGAAGGCGGCTGGCAGGATGCGCTCGCCCGCGTGCGCGACGCCATGCATGAACGCAACAGGCAGATGTTCGCCAGACCCGAGAGCCTGCGCGAGGCGAACCGCTTCGTCGATGACCGCGTGGCGGCGCTCGATGCCTGCCTCGACGATCTTGACCGCCTGCGTTCGCACGGCCGCTTCTGCCTCAAGGAGCAGATGGTCACCGTCCGCGAGATGCTTGCGGGACTGGGCGAAGCGCATTCCGCACACTCGACCGCGCTGCTGCTGCGCGACCGGGGGGTGAATGCGGTCTTCGTCGACCTGACCACCTGGAACCACGACGAGCTTGCCAGCCTCGACGACCAGATCCTCAAGGCGCTCGAGCCGGTCGACCTGTCCACGCAGATGCCGATCGTCACCGGCTACGCCGGCTGCGAAGGCGGCATGGTGCGCCGTTATGCCCGTGGCTATTCCGAGATGACCTTCTCGCGCATCGCGGTGCTGACCGAAGCGCGCGAGGCGATCATCCACAAGGAGTTCCACCTTTCCAGCGCCGATCCCAGGCTCGTCGGCACCGGTAAGGCGTGCAAGATCGGCCGTACCAACTACGACGTGGCCGACCAGCTTGCGAACCTCGGCATGGAAGCGATCCACCCGCGGGCCGGGCGCGGCCTGCGCCAGTCGGAAATCCCGCTGCGCGTGCGCAACACCTTCGACCGCGAGGACGAAGGCACGCTCATTCGCGGCAACTACGTCTCGGACAAGCCGCGCGTGGAGATCGTCACCGGCTTGCAGACCGTTCAGGCCCTGCAGTTCTTCGAGCAGGATATGGTCGGTGAAAAGGGCTACGATGCCGCGATCCTCGAAACCCTTACCAAACACGGGGCGTGGATCGTCAGCAAGAGCTCGAACGCCAACACCATCACCCATTACCTCAGCGGCATCGGCGCGGCGAAGATGGAGCGTATCGTGACCGACCTAGAGCGGGCCTACCCGGGCGCCGTGATTACATCCCAGCCGGTGGCGATGGTTTCGGCGATCGGCAGCGACCTGTCGGAGCCGGGCCTTGTGCCCCACGCGCTTTCGGCGCTGATGGATGCCGAGGTCGATGTGCTCGCAATGCAGCACCAGATCCGCAACGTCGACGTGCAGTTCATCATCAACTCGCACGATTTCGACAACGCTGTCCGTGCCCTGCACGAGGCGCTTGTCGAGGACGCCGGACGACTGGGGCAGCGCGCTGCCGCCTGATCCCGCCCAATTCAGAGCTCCGCAGGCTGGCGATCAGTCCTGCGGGGTCGGTACTTCCAGGCGGGCGATCAATCCGCCGCTCGGCGAAGCGGCGAAAGAGAGCCCGCCATGGAAGCGCATCATCAAGCGGTGTGCCATGGGAATGCCCAGGCCGAAGCCCTTCGTGTCGCGCTGACGCGCTTCGTCGAGACGGAAGAAGGGGTCGAGGATCGCCTCGAAATAGTCGGGCGGGATCCCCGGGCCTTCGTCTTCGATAAACACAGTGTGGTGTCTGTCCTCCTCCACTATCGAGACTTTCGCCCGCTCGCCGAAATGCACGGCATTTTCGACCAGGGCGCAGACAGCCAGCGCCAGCGGTTCGCGGTAGGTTCGCGCGGTGGACCGGCCCTGTACCTCAATCTTCGCGCGGTCGCCGAACCCGGCGAGCACTTCGGTGAGATAAGGCGCAAGGTCGACCGTCTCGGGCTCTGCCGACAGGTGCTGCGCGCGCAGGAACCGTTGCAGCGAGGCCAGCAGGTCCTCCATTTCATCCACGCTTTCGCGCACCAGCCCGCCGATCTCCGGATCGTCGATCAGTTCGCTGGCGACTTTCTGGCGTGACAGTGGCGTGCGCAGGTCGTGGCTGATCGCTTCGAAGGAAAGTGCCTGGTCGCGCAGCAGGCGTTCGATGCGCGCCTGCATGACGTTCATCGCGTGGCCCAGGTTGCGCAAGTCCTTGGGCCCGCCTTCGCGGATCGTCACCTGCCGTCCCTTGCCGATCGCCTCGGCTGCATCGGTCAGCCGCCGCAGGGGCCGCGTCAGCAGGTGGAGCGCGCCCAGGCCCAGCGCGAGGCAGGCGAGCGTCGTCGCCAGCGTCAGTGCGGTGGCGCGCAGGGCCACCGGCCACATCGAATTGATGTCGCGTGAGCGGAAGTTCAGCCAGTCATCCTCGCCCAGCCGGATAGAACCGATAAGGTCCCGTCCGCCACCGGCCGTTCGCGTGGTCGCAAGGTTCAGCGAACGATCGGCCAGCGAGGGCTCCCATTCCACGATCCGCGCGGCAATCGCCATCAGCGCGGCATCGCCGGTCGGCGCCGCGACCAGCGGCACCGAGGCGACACGGGCGGAGAGATGCCGCGTCGTCATGCTTTCGGCGAGGCGCGCAGGATCGAGCGCGTGGACACGGTCGCTCACCACCAGCAGTTCGGCCACGCGGCGGGCATGATCGTCGCGCAGAGTCTGGCGATCGATCGCGTTGTAGAACAGCAGGCTCGCGGCCAACTGCACCAGCACGAGCACAAGGAACACGACCGCGACATAGGCTGCAAGCCGGGGAGGGACTGGGCGCGTCACTGATCTCGATCCTCTCTCGCTCTGGCCGTTCCTGCAAGCGTCCAGCGGCGCTTGTTACGTGCTCGCTTCCACCGGGCGCGGCCCAGGTCAATTACCAAGCACGGCCAGCAACGATTTGAAACCCTGTGGCCGCCAGACGCATTGCAAACGAAACCGGCGGTTGACGAGCCGCCATTTTCGCGTAAAGGCCCGGGGCTCCGGCATGTCGGGCGGTTAGCTCAGTTGGTAGAGCATCTCGTTTACACCGAGAGGGTCGGGGGTTCGAGCCCCTCACCGCCCACCACGGATCACGATCCATCACATCCCAGTAATCGTTGTGGCCCGCAGAAATCCGGGGCGCCGTCGATGGGAATGCGTCGCGCCTGACGGTCTTGGGTTCCGCGTGCCTGCGCTGCAGGCCTTGTTTTCGGTGCGTATCCGGCCAGTCGATGCGCTCTGTCCTGTGACATAGTGTTTCGCGGTGTTTCGCGCTTGATTGCGAATGAGAATGATGTGCAATAAAGATCCCATGATTCATCAGCACCTGTCCCCCAACCTGATCCTTGTCCTCGCCTACCTGCTCAAGACGAAAAGCGTGGGGACGACGGCGATGATGCTCGGCATGAGCCAGCCCAGTGTGAGCCGACATCTCGCGCGGCTGCGAGAGGTCGTTCAGGACCCGTTGCTGGTGCGCACTGGCAACCGGATGGCCCGCACGGGGCGCGGGGAGGAACTGGTCGACAGGCTTTCCGACTGGGTGACAGCGACCGCTAGCCTGCTCGACGCATCGACATTCGATCCCACCCACCTTCATCGCCGCTTCCGCATAGCAACGACCGATTTTGGCGCCTGGGCAGTATGCCAGCCGGCGCTTCCGGCGATGAGGCAGCATGCGCCTTCGATGGGGCTGGACATTCTTCCGCTCGGGCATGCGCCGCATCGAAACCTGGCCGCAGGTGAGATCGATCTCGCCCTGACCGGCTTCGATCCCTCACCCGAGCAAATTCACCATGATCTGCTCTTCGAGGATTCCTTCATCTGCGTCACGCGCAAGGGCCATCCGCTGACGGAGGCGGACGATGGCGCGGTGGATGTCGACGCATTCGTTGCCTATCCCCATCTCGGCCTGTCGGTCAGCGATGCGGAACTGGATCGGGTGGCAATGGAGCTGGGAGCCGCCGCCCGTCATCGCAAGGTAGCGATGACGATCCCCTATTTTACATTGGCGCCCCAGATGCTCTTGGCGGGAGATCTCGTCATGGTCGTCCCGTCACGCGCCGCGCGGAGCTGGTGCGACAGGCCGGATCTTGCGACCCGGCCCGCTCCTGCCGTTCTGGGAACGCTCAAGTACTGGATCTTATGGCATGAACGCAGCCGACACGATCCGGCGGTGACCTGGCTTCGTACGCAGCTGATCCGGTCAGCCAGCGCCCCCCCGGATCCGGGGTCCGGTGAATGACGGTTATTCATTCTTGAGTGTTGCGGCCTCGGGGCTTTCTCACCAGAGGCGCTAGTGCGAAGCATTCGCAATAGTAATTATTGGTGGGCAATCTTGAGAACTCTGAAATGCATGTTGCGCTCTGGCGTGGCCGCGACAGGTATCGGCATCTGCGCTTTCTCGACCGGGGCATCAGCAGCGGGAATCGATCCGGGGGCGACAAACACTTCCCAGATCGTCGTGACGGCCACGACGCGCGAACAGGAAGTCAAGGATGCGCCAGCTTCGATCAGCGTGATCACGCGCGAAGACATCGAACGGCTGCCATATCGCGAGATCACCGACGCGCTGATGGAAATCCCGGGCGTGACGGTGACCGCGGGCGAAGGCAACAGCCGCGACATTTCCATCCGGGGCATGTCTTCGCAATATACCCTGATCCTTGTCGACGGTCGGCGGCTGAGCGCGCGTGAATCGCGAACCAACGGCGGCAGCATTTCCGAGGGCGGCCTTTTGCCTCCGCTGGAATCCATCGAGCGGATCGAAGTGGTGCGCGGACCGATGTCTTCGCTTTACGGTTCGGACGCGATGGGCGGCGTGGTCAACGTCATCACCCGTGCGATCGCGACCGACTGGTCGCGCAGCCTGCGCGCCAACGGCACGATGCAGTTGGGCCGTAAATTCGGCAATTTCGGCGATGCCAACTTCTATCTCTCCGGGCCGGTCAGCAAGGGCGTCGGGCTCCAGTTGAATGGATCGGTCAACCGCCGCCAGGAGGACAATGTCGCGGGCGGGACACCCGAACGCAAGGACGAGACGATCGCCGGAAAGCTCGGCTTCGAAATCAGTCCCGAGCATCGCCTTCTCGTCGAGGGCGGCTACTATCGCCAGAAAACGACTGCCACCATCGGCAAGTCCGGCATCAGCAATCCGAGACGTCCGGAGCCTGACGGGACGCAAAGCTCGATGACCCAGAACCGCTACGTCGGATCTGTGACGCATATCGGCGACTGGGGCTTTGCCTCGTCGAACAGTTACCTGCAGTACGAAAATGCGGAACATGTCGAGGGACGCAAGCGCATCGCGAATACCGTGGGGCAGTCGATCTGGTCCGTACCGCTGCCGTCGAACAACCTGACGCTTGGTGGCTACTATCGGTTTGAAGACCTGACCGATCTGACCGGTAACGGTCTCGCCGGTTCGACGCGTGTCGGAACGACACGCAGCAGCTGGGCGGTCTTCGCCGAGAACGAGCTGTCGATCCTTGACACGTTGCGCCTTACCGGCGGCATTCGCCTGGACAATGACGAGCAGTACGGAGCGCACTGGACACCGCGTGCCTACCTGGTCTGGAATGTGAGCGACGGGGTGACCCTGAAGGGTGGATACTCGCAGGGTTTCCGCGCGCCCGGACTGCGCCAGACACTCGCCGATTGGGGGCAGACGAGCCGTGGCGGCACGATCTACGGCAATCCCGATCTCGAGGCCGAGACTTCGCGCACCTTCGAGGCTGCGGCCCTCTATGACGGCGGGGGCTTTTCGGCGAGCCTCACCGCCTATGACACGCGCTTCAAGGACAAGATCACGCGTGTGACCTGTCAGGCAGCCGGAGCCTGGTGTGTCGACGAACCGCTGAGCTCGATCGGCCGCCTGCCGACAACATACGTTAACGTCGATGAAGCGCGCATTCGCGGCGTGGAACTGACTTTCGATGTGCGGCTGACGTCGACCTTGCGGCTGAATGCATCCGGGACGCTCACGGATTCCGAACAGCTCACTGGCGCCAATGCGGGGGCGGCGCTCAATGACACGCCCAAGCAGCAAGCCTCGGGCTCGCTCAACTGGCAGCCGAACGATCGCCTGAGCGCCTATGCGCGGGCCATATTCCGCGGCAGGGAGGCCGTGACCGAGGCCCAGATCAGCGGTGAGAACACGGTTGCGCCTTCCTACACCACGGTCGATGTCGGCGCATCCTACCGTATCTCACCGGCTGTGACGGTACATGGCGGGGTCCAGAACCTCCTCGACAAGCGGGTCGACTACGATACCTATGCCTATGTGATCGATCCGGCCCGCCTGTGGATGGGCGTTACCGCCCGTTTCTGAGCACCGATTGCCCCAACCGCCCCCGTCCGGGCGCACGGGGGACGCGCTGTCCGTTCTCCATGGCCCGCCTGCGGCATGGAGAACCGGCTGGCGTGAAGGTGGCTTTCAGGCGGACGGTGTCCCGCTTCCTGAAAGCCTACTTCGCCTCGGCGATCAGCTTGAGCGCGTCCGGGCTCGTCCAGTCGTTGCCGCCGATGTAGCGCCAGACTTCCTTGCCCTTGCTGTCGAACAGCACCGTCACCGGCAGGTTGCCGCCATACTGGAAGCCGAGGTCGCCGTTGTCGTCGACCCAGGGCTGGATGTGGTCCAGCTTGCGGCGGCGCAGGATTTCCACGGCCTTGTCCGGCTGGCCCATGTCCTGTGAGATCGGCAGGACGGCGACCCCGGTCTCGTCCTCGCGGGCGATCAGCGCGTCGAGTGTGGGCATTTCCTCGATGCAGGGCGCACACCAGGTGGCCCACAGGTTGATCAGCAGCGGCTTGCCCCTGAACGAGGCGAGGTCGAGTGTTTCGCCGGTATTGTCGACCAGCGTGATGACCGGCATCGGATCGCCCTTGTGCGAGCGATCCAGCTTTTTCGAGGCGACCTCGGCCGTTGCGGCGGTTTCCGCAGGCGCCTGCGAAGCCTGCGGTTGCGACTCCCCTTCGCTTTGCCTATCGCAGCCCGCGGCCAGCAGGGCGCCAGTAAGGACGAGACACTTGAGCGAGCGGGAAGACAGCAAGATGGGCGGCTCCAACCAGATGTGGGGCGGACGGTTCGCGGAAGGACCGTCGGCAATCATGCGCGAGATAAATGCCTCGATCCCCTTCGACAAGGCATTGTGGCGTCAGGATATCGCCGCCAGCAAGGCGCACGTCGCGATGCTGGGTGCCTGCGGTATCGTCGCGGGCGAGGACGCGGTGCTGATTTCCGAGGGCCTCGACAAGGTTGCCGCCGAGTACGAAGCGAACGGCGTGCCCGAGGACTGGGACCTCGAGGACATCCACATGACCACCGAATCGCGCCTGACCGAATTGATCGGGCCTGCGGCGGGACGCCTGCACACGGCGCGTTCGCGCAACGACCAGGTGGCGACCGACTTCCGCCTCTGGGTGCGCGATTCGATCGACCAGATCGATGCCGGGCTGGAAGCGCTGCAGGTCGCGCTCGTCACCCGCGCCGGTGAGCATGCCGATTCGATCATGCCTGGCTTCACGCACCTGCAGACCGCGCAACCGGTGACCCTGGGCCATCACCTCATGGCCTATTACGAGATGATCTCGCGCGATCGGTCGCGCTTCGCCGATGCCCGCAAGCGGATGAACCGCAGCCCGCTCGGTTCGGCAGCGCTGGCCGGGACCGGCTTCCCGATCGACCGCAAGATGACCGCGCAGGCGCTGGGCTTCGATGCGCCGACCGACAACAGCCTCGATTCCGTTTCGGACCGCGACTTCGCGCTCGACTACCTGATGGCGGCTTCGCAGTGCTCGCTGCACCTTTCGCGCCTGGCCGAGGAATTCATCATCTGGGCTAGCCAGCCCTTCGGCTTCGTGTCGCTGCCCGATGCGCTGTCGACGGGCAGCTCGATCATGCCGCAGAAGAAGAACCCGGACGCCGCCGAACTGGTGCGCGGCCATGCCGGGCGCATCACCGGCTGTCTCACGGCGCTGATGATGACGATGAAGGGCCTGCCGCTCGCCTATTCGAAGGACATGCAGGACGACAAGCCGCCGGTCTTCGAGGCCGCGAGCCTGCTGGCGCTGTCGGTCGCGGCGATGACCGGCATGGTTGCCGATACGAAATTCCGCACCGATCGCATGCGCGGCGCGGCCGAGCTGGGCTTTGCCACGGCCACCGACCTTGCCGACTGGCTGGTGCGCGAAGGCAACATCCCCTTCCGCGAAGCGCATCACATCACCGGCGCCGCCGTGAAGCTTGCCGAAACCCGCGGGCTGGCGCTCGACCGGTTGCCGCTGGCAGACCTGAAAGAGATCGACAGCCGCATCGACGAGCGCGTATTCAAGGCGCTCTCGGTCGAGGCTTCGGTTGCCGCGCGCAGTTCGCACGGTGGCACCGCGCCCGATCAGGTTCGCCTGCGCGTGGCCGAGGCCCGGTCCGCGCTCGGTCTGGAGTAAGTCTACCTTGCGCAAGCTCATCCCGCTCGTTCTCGTTCTTGCGCTGGTTGCCTGCGGCCAGCGCAAGGGGCTGTCGCTGCGGGAAGGGCAGCAATTGCCGCCCGCGCCCTATGGCCGCGCGGAAAAGCCGACTTCGGACGAACTGCTCAATCCGCCGACCCTGGCGATCCCCGAGCGCAGCGTCGAACTGCGCACCCGATCCGAGGAACGCGAGGACGATCCCTACGATCTCCCGCCGCCCGAATAAGCCCCTGACAGGACAACAATGGACCATTTCGAACTGAAGAACGGCGCGCTTCACGCCGAGGACGTGCCGCTCGAAACGATCGCGCGCGAAGTCGGCACGCCGGTCTACGTCTATTCGCGCGCCACGCTGACGCGCCACGCCCGCGTTTTCCGCGAGGCGCTTTCGGCCCTGCCCAGCGTGCACATCGCCTTTGCCGTGAAGTCGAACCCCAACCTTGCCGTGCTCCACCTGCTGGCAAGCGAAGGGTATGGCGCCGACGTGGTTTCGGAAGGCGAGATGCGCCGCGCCCTGGCCGCGGGTATCCCGGCGCAGGACATCGTCTTTTCCGGCGTCGGCAAGTCGAAGCGAGAGCTGAAGGCGGCAGTCGAGGCGGGCATCGGCCAGTTCAACCTCGAAAGCGAGGAAGAAGGCGTCGAGCTGGCGGAAATCGCTGCGGCACTGGGCAGGCGGGCCTCCTGCGCGCTGCGCGTGAACCCCAATGTCGATGCCAGGACCCACGCCAAGATCTCGACCGGCAAGGCCGAGAACAAGTTCGGCGTCGCCTACGACGTTGCCGCTGGCATTTTTGCCCGTCTTGCGGAACTGCCCGGCCTGCTGATGCGCGGCCTTGCCGTGCATATCGGCAGCCAGATCAGCGATCTCGAACCTTCGCGGCAGGCCTTCATCAAGATGGGCGCGCTGATGGAGACGATCCGCGCCGAAGGCCACGAAGTCACGCACATGGACCTCGGCGGCGGGCTTGGCGTACCCTACAAGGTGGGCGAAAGCCTGCCCACGCCGGACGACTACGGCCGCATGGTCCACGATGTGGCAAAGGACTGGGGCGTCATCCTGATGTTCGAACCGGGCCGCGTCATAACCGGCAATTCCGGCGTGCTCGTGACCGAGGTGATCCGGGTGAAGCAGGGCGCTTCGAACCCCTTCGTGGTAGTCGATGCGGCGATGAACGACCTTGCCCGTCCGGCGATGTACGATGCCTGGCACGATTTTGCGGCGGTCAACCCGACCGGGGAGACGATGGTCGCGAACATCGTCGGGCCGATCTGCGAAAGCTCCGACACGTTCGCCATGGGACGCGAGATCGACGTGGTGAGGGCGGGTGACTTCGGGGTGTTCCGCACGGCCGGCGCCTACGGCGCTACCATGGCCAATACCTACAACAGCCGCGCGCTGGTGCCTGAGGTGATGGTCGATGGCGAAAAGTGGGCGCTTGTCGCCAACCGCATTGAACCGGAAACCATCCTGTCCGCCGAACGCGTGCCGGAGTGGCTGAAGCAAGAGCAAGACGCAGCGGAGTGATCCGAAGATGATCGAGACCCTTCCCCTGTTCCATCGCATCGCCGGCCAGCCGGTGGTTGTGCTGGGCGCGGGGGAAGCGGCCGAGGCGAAGCGGCGGCTGGTCCAGCGGGCGGGCGGCATCGTCGTCGACGACCTGCAGGAAGGCATCGACAAGGGCGCGCGGCTCGCCTTCATCGCCCATGAGGACGAGACGGCGGCCGAAGGCGATACGGTTCGTGCGCGCTGCGCGGGGTTGCTGGTGAATGCCACCGACCGTCCGGCGCTGTGCGACTTTACCGTGCCCTCGATCCTCGATCGTTCGCCGGTTCTCGTCGCCATTGGTACCGGAGGCGCTTCGGCGGGCCTCGCCAAGCAGTTGCGCCTGCGCCTCGAAGTGCTGTTGCCGCAGTCGCTCGGCGCGCTTGCGAAGGCGCTGGGCGCAGCGCGGGCCGCCGTGCGTGGGCGCTTTCCCGATGCCGGTGACCGCCGCCGTGCGCTCGATGCCGCGCTCGGCTCGGGCGGGCCGCTCGATCCTCTGGACGAGGCCAGCGCAGGCAGGATCGACGACTGGCTTTCGGCCGCCGATCACGAGCGGGTCGGGGCGGTGGAAATCGTCTTGCACAGCGATGATCCCGAGGACCTTACCTTGCGCCAGGCGCGCCTCATGGGGTCGGCCGACCTGATCGCCTACGAAGCCGAAGTTCCCCGCGCGGTGCTGGACCGCGCCCGCGCCGATGCTGCGCGTGTCATGGTCGCCCCGGGAGAGAGCCCCCGTCCGGGCGAAGGGCTCACCATTCTCCTGCGCATGGCTCGCATGGCCGACTGAGTTGCCCCTCGCGCACGACGCGAGTCGCCCGGGCTCCAACCGCGTCTTTGCCCGGTCGGTAACCCGATCCTAAACATCGTGCCCGGCAGTTATCCTCGGAACGCGCAGTTCCGCGTTGTTATTACAATGTTTTAATTGCTCGCATGGCGAACGTTAAGCGTAATTTGCTAACGGCGAGGCAGTGCCTGGCCCAATGGGGGACACCACGACATGACCGAACCTGGGTTTCTGCACTTGCCGGAAATCGATCCCGCGTCGCTGCCGGATCCGGCACAGCCGACCGGCCTGTTCGGTAGCTATACCGATGCTGCGGGCCGCCAGGTCCATGACGCGGCAGAGGCTTCGCTGGAGGCCTATCTCTACGAACTCCACCCCGGCACCTGATCCGAACGCATATGTTTCATGACAAGGCGCTGGCGGACCTGCGCGAGAATGACGAAGGCTGGACGAAGGGGCAGCGCGATCTCGCGGTGCTTCTGGGGCAGTGGCGCGCGCGCCCCGAGGCAAGCCGGGTTCTCGCCGACTTCGAACGCTTCGGTGAAGGAGAAGCGCTGGAGGCCTGCCCTTCGCTCGCCGCTCTGTTCGAAAGCGGGAGCGGCGCGACACGCGAACTGGTCGCCAACTTCGTAGAGCTTGGCCTGTGGGGGCTGCGCTCGCACCCGCTGGGGCACCTGCCGCTGCGCCATGGGGTAAGCCATGCCGGGCAGACCCTGCTGCTTTCGCATTGGGGCACCGCGACGCTCGCCCTTGTATCCTATGAAGGCGAGCGGCTCTGCGCGCTGCCGCAGGCGCGGGCAGTGGCCTTCACCCCGCTTCAAAGCTGGTCCTTCGTTCTGGCCGGTTCGGCTACGGCCGACCGCGTCCGCTGCGCGGCGGTGGAGGACCGCTGCGCCGAACTGCAGATCGAGACGCTGGCCTTGGAGCCGGGTGACGTGATCCACAGGGACGGCCGGCGCGAGACGATACAGGTGCGCGGCGCACGCGGTTGCCTGGTGAAACTGCGTTTGCAGCGCTTCCTTGGCGGGAGTGAACCGGTCCGCGAATTCGCGCTCGCCGATGGCGCGCTCATGCACCAGGCCGCCTCCAACCTGCACGACAGCCGCTGCGAGCTGGCCATTTCGGTGCTTTCGCGCATGGGCCGGCGTGACGCCGTGCCGGTGATCTCGCGCATCGTGATCGGCAGCGGGCATGAAGGGCTGCGTTGGCAGGCCATGCGCGAACTGCTCGCGCTCGATACCCGCGCCGGGATGATCCTGCTCGGCCAGGTCGCGGCGTCGGAAGACGATCCCCTTGCCGCATTGGCGCAGGAAACCCAGCGCCGGCTGCTGTGCACCTGGCCGGAGCTGGAAAGGATATCGCAATGGCGCAGCTGATCGAGACGCGCGATCCGACACCGGCATCGCTGTCGGAATGCATCGAGGCGCTGTCCTCGTGGGGTTTCGATCCGGGCGAGCGGGAAAGCGTCGAACACGCCGCGCACTGGCTGCGCCGTCTCGGCAACGACCGGCAGTTCCTCGGCGACCTGCTGATCGACCTGCTGGCGGGCTTTGCGCCGTCCCCGGCGGCGGTGGACGCGATCAGCAGCGGTGGTCCGCAATCGATCGTCCTGGCAACGCCGGGGCGCGGCAACTTCTGCATTCGAGCCAATATCTGGCCGGCCGCCTCGGACTACGCGATGCGGGCCAGCGGCGCGCGGGCCTTCGGCTATGGCGTCGCCCACGACCACAACTACGACTTCCTTACGCTGGGTTATTTCGGCCCGGGCTGCGAGATCGAGGACTTCGAGTACGACGGTCAGCGCGTCATCGGCAGGGCAGGGGAGGCGGTCGCGCTCAAGCGGCTGGGCCGCAGCCGGTTGCGCAAGGGCATGATCCACCATTACCGCCCGCACCGCGACATCCATCGGCTCAACCCGCCCGCTTCGCTCTCGGTCTCGCTCAAGCTGGTCCACACCCAGGCGGTGCAGGGGTGGCTCAGCCACTATGAGTTCGACACCGGCGAAGCGCGCATCACGCGCGTCATGGGCGACGGGCCGAGCGAGACCTTCCTGCGCCTTGCCGTGGCACTGGGCAGTGAGGACGCCAAGGACCTCGCGCAGCATTTCGGGCGCAGTCACGCCAGCGAGAGAATGCGCCTCAATGCCTGGGAGGCGCTGGCCGCCTGCGCCGATAGCGAGGATGCACGCGATGGGGTCTGGCGTGCGGCTGAAGCCAGCGGCAGTCGCCTCGTCGCGCAAGTGGCGAAGCACAGGCGCGGTGCGCTTTCCGGATAACGCCGGCTTCGAAGAACGGCTCTTAGATGAAGCCCCCGGCCAGTGCGTCGATTGCGCCCTGCAGGATCACGGCGGCAGCCGCGGAATCGATGCGTTCGGCGCGCTTGGCGCGGCTCATGTCCTGGGCAAGCAACCCGCGTTCGGCGCCCATGGTCGACCAGCGTTCGTCCCACAGCAGGATCGGCAGGCCCAGCGCGGAGAGATTGCGCGCGTAGGCGCGGCTCGATTGCGAGCGCGGGCCTTCCGAGCCATCCATGTTGAGCGGCAGGCCGATGACGATGCCCCTGATCGACCGCTCGCGGATCAGCCCTTCGAGCAGCGCCCTGTCGGCGCCGAACTTGCCGCGCTTGATCGTTTTCCCGGGCGAAGCGAACTGCCAGCCGGCGTCGCAGAATGCCGTGCCGATGGTCTGCGTGCCGAGGTCGAGGCCCAGCAAGGCCCCGGCGTCGGGCAGCGCGTCGCGATAGTCGAGCGCGCTGGTGGTTATGAGTGCTGTTTCTGCCATGCCGCTATCCGCCGTTCGAAGTCGGCCCTGATGTTCGCCCAGAACAGGGTGTAGTCATAGACGTGGTAATTGTTGCCCGGCAGCACATAGGGGCCGAGGTCGAGCTTGGGCGGCGGTCCGATGTGCAGGAACATGTCGCTTTCGCAGGCGGCGGGCACCACCTGTTTCACCAGTTCGCCGTTCCAGTTCGCCGGATCGGGCACCAGCGTGCCGAGATTGGCCCGCGCATCCGCCGCGCCATTGCGGGTGCCGGTCAGTGGATTGCTGCACAGGAATGGGCTGTCGATCGCCACGCCCTGCGCCGTCGTCTGCGTAAGCGGCTGTCCGTCGAGGCCGCGGCGGCGCACGTAGGCCTTGACCAGTTGCGCGGTCTCGGCGGGGTCGGCCACGGTGAGCCAACTCAAAACGCAGCCGGCCTGGTCGGGCCTGTCGCAGGGGGCGAGGCCCATCTTCGGCAGGTCGTGGTCGATCGAGACCGGCCAGCCCACGATGTAGGCCGCGGCGATGCGCTCGGCCAGCGGCGTGCCGGCCACGCGGTCGCGCAGCAGGCGGCGCAGCAGGAACGCGCCCTGGCTGTGCCCGGCCAGAACGACCGGTTCGTCCTGGGGTACCGTCTTGATGAAGGCGTCGAAGGCGGCAAGGACGTCGCCATAGGCAAGGTCGATCGCCTTGTCGGCCTGCGGGTCGTCGGTCAGGAACGCGCCGACCGCGGCCTGGCGATAGCGCGGGGCCCAGAGCCGGTCGGTGGCGTTGAACGGCGTGGCCATGCCCTTCACGTAAAGGCCAGCGAGGTCGCGCGAGGCCTTGTCGTTCAGGCTCGCGTTCCACGCGTCCTTTTCGACGTAGCTCGTGGGATGAACGAAGAAGACTGCGGCGGAGAGGGGCTTTCCGGCGGGCTGGCTTGCGCCTTGAGGCAGGTAGCGGGAGGGATCGGCTTCGGGCATCATGCCCGGGCGCGAGATCCACATGTCCGACTTGTCCCAGGCGTTCATTGCCATCGCGGGCTGCGGCTGGAACGTGACGTCGGGGACGAAGGCCATCTCGGTCAGGTCTTCGGCCCAGAACAGCAGGGCAATGCGGCCCAGCGTGATCAGGACGATGATGGCGGCGATCGCATAGAGGAACTTGCGGACCATCAGGTGGCCGTCCCGCCGGGCTGGCCGGTGCTGCTGTCGGAGGGGTGCTTTTCGATCCGCGGGCGCAGGCTGGTGAAAGTGCGCCCGTCGCGCAGCGCGCTCCACCAGGTCAGCGGGTTCCAGTTCTGCGTGCCATCGAGCGAGAAGGTGATGAACTCGGCACGTCCGCCGATGTCGGACAGCGGCACCGGTCCGCCAAGGCCGCCGCCCGGGGTGCCCCGGTAGTCGGTCTCGAAGGGAAAGCGGCTGTCGGCCGAACGGTCGCGATCGTCGCCCATCAGGAAGACATGGCCTTCAGGCACGGTGATCTCCGGATAATTGTCCATGACCTGCGTCGTATAGTCGATCACCTGATAGGTCGCACCGTTGGGCAGCGTCTCGCGATAGGCGGGCAGGTCGAAGACATCGCGGCCGCTGGGCAGGCGGCGGCGGTAAAGCTCGAAGCCCTTGTAGCAATGGCCCGGCTGGGCATCGCCCTCGCACTGCAGGGCATCGTCGGCGGCGATCTCGACCGGCGGCTCGACTTCGCGTGGGATGAACTTGCCGTTGAGGCGGATGCGCCCGTCGACCACGGCGATGCGGTCGCCGGGAAGGGCGACGACGCGCTTGATCAGGTCGGCCTTTCGGTTGCCCGGCACCACGATGACGATGTCGCCGTACTCGGGCGTCGAGCCGAACAGCCGCCACTCGGCGCGCGGCAGCATGTGAAAGCTCACCGAGGACCAGTTCCAGCCGTAGGCGTACTTGGAAACCACCAGCCGGTCGCCCACCAGCAGGTTGGGCATCATCGAGATCGACGGGATGTAGAACGGCTTGGCGATCAGCGAATGGAACGCCAGCACGCCCAGCAGCATCAGCGCCAGGCCGCGCAGTTCGTGGAACCAGTTGACCTTGGGCTTGTCCGGATTGCTAACGGGGCTCTCCTGCGCGCGAAGGGGGGAGGCGGGATCGGCGGTGTGTTCGGTCATTCTCGGTGGAGCGCTCGGAAAAGTCTAGGAACCGGAAGGGGCAGGAGCCGCCGCAAGCGGACGGGCCTCGATCACGACGAATGCCTGGGCCCATGGATGATCGTCGGTGAGCGTCAGGTGAACCACGGCCTCGTGTCCCGCGGGAACCATCAGGTCGAGCCGGGCCTTCGCGCCGCCGGTGAGGGCAAGGGTAGGGGCGCCGGATTTCGCATTGACGACGCCGATGTCCTTCATGAACACACCGGCCTTGAAGCCGGTGCCGACCGCCTTGGAATAGGCTTCCTTCGCGGCGAATCGCTTGGCGAGGGTCCCCGCCTTGGTGAACGGGCGGCGATTGGCCTTGGCCTGCTCGATCTCGGTGAAGACGCGTTTCTCGAAGCGCTCGCCGAAACGGTCCAGCGAAGCCTGGATCCGCTCGATATTGCACAAGTCGGAACCCATTCCGATGATCACGACGCATTCTCCGTCCTGCGGCCGGTTGCACAGCCGGCCTTGTGTTCCCGATGGCGAATCGGGACCTTTCGCGAAGGCGCTCGCCGAATCGCGGCGAGAGCCATCAAGTCAGCGGACTTCGTCCATCAGCGCACGCATTCTGGTCACGCTCGCCTCGAGTCCGCAAAATATCGCTTCTCCGATCAGATAGTGTCCGATGTTCAGTTCCGCGAGCTGCGGAATGGCCGCGATCGGCTGGACGTTCTCGTAGGTGAGGCCGTGTCCGGCATGGGGTTCGATGCCGTTCTTGGCAGCCAGCGCGGCCATGTCGACGATGCGCTTGAGTTCGACCGCGATCTGTTCGCCCTCGGCATGGGCATATTCGCCGGTATGGAACTCGACGACGGGCGCGCCGAGCTTCATCGCCGCCTCGATCTGCCGCGGGTCCGGGGCGATGAACAGGCTCACGCGCACGCCCGCATCCGACAGGCGCGAGACGATCGGGGCGAGTTGGTTGTGCAGCCCGGCCGCGTCGAGCCCGCCTTCGGTGGTGCGTTCCTCGCGCTTTTCCGGGACGATGCAGGCCGCATGCGGCTTGTGGCGCAGTGCGATCTCCAGCATCTCGTCGGTGGCCGCCATCTCGAGGTTGAGCGGCAGCCCGGTGGCGGCCTGCACGCGCATCAGGTCCTCGTCGCGGATGTGGCGGCGATCCTCGCGCAAGTGCACGGTGATGCCGTCACCCCCGGCCTGCGCGACGATCTGCGCCGCGCGGGCCGGATCCGGATGTTCGCCGCCGCGCGCATTGCGGATCGTCGCGACGTGATCGATGTTCACGCCAAGACGCAGGCGCGAAGGTGTAAGGGCGTTCATCCGGTAATCCTAAGGTTTTTCGTCGGTTGGAAGGGTCAGGGCTGGACGCGGCTGCCCGGTTTCACCGCGGGTGTCGCCGCCAGTTCGGGCGGCAGTTCGTCGTCGGCGTAAGTCGGGAAGTTGATCTCGACCAGCGGGAAGTAGGGCACCCCAAGGTCCACGGCGCCGCCCGAGCGGTCGACCAGCGAGGCTGCCGCGATGACCCGGCCGCCAGCGGCCTCGATCGCCTTGATTGCCTCGCGTGAGGACTTGCCGGTGGTGACCACGTCCTCGACCATCAGTACCCTGTCGCCGGGTTCCAGCTCGAAGCCGCGGCGCAGCTCGAAAGTGCCTTCCGGGCGCTCGACGAACATCGCGTCGACCTGTAGCGCGCGGCCCATTTCCTGGCCGATGATCACGCCGCCCATGGCGGGCGAGACGACCTTGTCGATCTGCTTGCGCACGTCGTGCGGCAGCTTGCTGGCGAGTGCGACGGCGAGTCGTCCGGCGCGGTCGGGGTTCATGAGGACACGCGCGCACTGAAGGTAATGTGCACTGTGGCGGCCGGAGGAGAGCAGGAAGTGCCCCTCAAGCAATGCCTTGCTGGCGCGGAACTCTGCGAGGACTTCTTCTTCCTGCATTACGACCTATTCCTTCGATGCATATTTCATTGATCTGGCGCATGTTCGACACGCCGTTTGCCAAAAATTCCCCTAGAGGCGCTTGAGACACGCGGCAAGCGCGCGTATAGGCCCCGCGGAAGGGGGGCCTCCGGCTCCGCATCAGGGCGCGCGTATGCGGGGTCGACTCGCGTGCGCGGATTTGGAAAACGGAAGCGCAAAAAAATATGAATTTGGGCAAAACCGCACGCGCCGCGAGCCATACCGCAAAGGCTCTGGGCCTGTCCCTTGGAAGCATCATGGCTGGTGCAGTCATGGCACCCCAGGCGGCACTGGCCGCCGCGGCATCCGAACCTGCCGCCGCCGCGACTGCGGACGCCGCCGCTTCTGCCGGCAGCTATACGCCGATGGCCCCGACTCCGGGAATCGGCATGCCCGTCGAAGGCGGCATCGGCTTCCAGCAGCAGTTCTCCAAGCTCGGTGAATACGGCGAGTGGATCCACAACTCGGTGTTGCTCCCGATCATCGCCGTGATCACCGTGTTCGTGCTGCTGCTGCTCGTCGTCATCATTGTGCGCTTCAACCGTCGCGCCAACCCGGTGCCTTCGAAGACCAGCCACAACACGCTGCTCGAAGTGGTCTGGACGCTGGTCCCAGTGCTGATCCTCATCGGCATCGCGGTTCCCTCGATCGACCTGCTGGCCAAGCAGTACAAGCCCGCCCCGAAGGGCGCGCTGACCATCAAGGTCACCGGCAACCAGTGGTTCTGGACTTATGGCTATCCCGACAATGGTGAGTTCGAGGTCGTCTCGAACATGCTCAATGTCCCGGGGCAGCCGACCATCAACAACGGCGTGCGCGAAGTCGGTTCCGAGCCCTGGGACGGCCCGTCGCACCTCGAGGTCGACAACCGCATGGTCGTTCCGGTCGGCGAACCGATCCGTCTGCAGATCACCGCTTCGGACGTGATCCACTCGTTCGCCGTGCCTTCGCTCTGGTTCAAGCTGGACGCGGTTCCGGGCCGGATCAACGAGAAGGTCCTCTTCGTCGAGAAGCCGGGCGTCTATTACGGCCAGTGCTCCGAGCTTTGCGGCGCGAAGCACGGCTACATGCCGATCGCGGTCGAGGCTCTGCCGCGCGACAAGTATGACGCCTGGGTGCTGATGCATGCCGGCGGCAAGATCGACGGTCAGGCGACCGCCGCATCCGAGACCGATTACCTGCCGGGTGAAGAGCCCGCCGGCGATGCTTCGGAGGCTCCGGCCGCCGACGCCACTGCTGCCGCCGAATAAGCCCGCATTCAAGGACAGGGTCACCAGAACATGGCAACCACAGCCCCAGAACACTTCCCGGCGCACTCCGACGATCACGCGCACGACCATGACCACAAGCCGGGCTTCTTCGCCCGCTGGTTCATGTCCACCAACCACAAGGACATCGGCACGATGTACCTGATCTTCGCGATCATCGCGGGGATCATCGGTGGTGCCTTCTCCGGCATGATGCGTGTCGAGCTGGCCCAGCCGGGCATCCAGTACCTGGACACTTTCGCCAAGTGGTTCGGCGCGGTTAACCCGGACTTCAACTCGACGCTGCACGTCTGGAACGTCCTGATCACCGCACACGGCCTGATCATGGTCTTCTTCATGGTCATGCCCGCGATCATCGGCGGCTTCGGCAACTGGTTCGTCCCGATCATGATCGGCGCGCCGGACATGGCGTTCCCGCGCATGAACAACATCTCGTTCTGGCTGACCGTCGCGGGTTTCTGCTCGCTGCTGTGCTCCGCCTTCGTGCCGGGCGGCACGGGCCTGGGCGCCGGCACCGGCTGGACCGTCTATGCGCCGCTGTCGACCACCGGCTCGCCCGGACCTGCCGTCGACTTCGGCATTTTTGCGCTGCACCTTTCCGGTGCCGGCTCGATCATGGGCGCGATCAACTTCATCACCACCATCTTCAACATGCGCGCACCTGGCATGACCATGCACAAGATGCCGCTGTTCGTGTGGTCGGTGCTCGTCACCGCGTTCCTGCTGCTGCTCGCACTGCCGGTTCTGGCCGCGGCGATCACCATGCTGCTGACCGACCGCAACTTCGGCACCACCTTCTTCGATCCTTCGGGCGGTGGCGATCCGGTCCTGTACCAGCACCTGTTCTGGTTCTTCGGTCACCCCGAAGTGTACATCATGATCCTGCCGGGCTTCGGCATCATCTCGCAGATCGTCTCGACCTTCTCGAAGAAGCCGGTGTTCGGCTACCTCGGCATGGCCTACGCCATGGTCGCGATCGGCGTGGTCGGCTTCATCGTGTGGGCCCACCACATGTACACCACCGGCCTTTCGGTTAACACGAAGATGTACTTCACCGCGGCGACCATGGTCATCGCAGTTCCGACCGGCATCAAGATCTTCTCGTGGATCGCGACGATGTGGGGTGGCTCGATCACCTTCAAGTCGCCGATGGTCTGGGCGATCGGCTTCATCTTCCTGTTCACCGTCGGCGGCGTGACCGGCGTCGTGCTCGCCAACGGCGGCATCGACGACAACCTGCACGACACCTACTACGTCGTGGCGCACTTCCACTACGTTCTCTCGCTGGGTGCAGTGACCGCGCTCTTCGCCGGGTTCTACTACTGGTTCCCGAAGATGAGCGGCCGCATGCACTCCGAGTTCCTGGCGCATGTCCACTTCTGGGTGTTCTTCGTCGGCGTGAACCTGATCTTCTTCCCGATGCACTTCCTCGGGCTGCAGGGCATGCCGCGTCGCTACCCCGACTACGCCGAGGCCTATGCGCACTGGAACCAGATCGCGACCGACGGCTACATGATCATGGCGGCTTCGCTGGTGATCTGGTTCGCCAACATTGCCTACGCGTTCGTCGCCGGCAAGAAGGCTGAAGACAACTACTGGGGCGAAGGTGCGACCACGCTCGAGTGGACCCTGTCGAGCCCGCCGCCGTTCCACCAGTTCGAGACGCTTCCGGTTATCGAGGAAGTGCATCACCACTGAGAACGCAACCGCGCGTCATTGCGGGTATGAACGAAGCAATCCAGGGCCTCCTTCGCGAGCCGCTCTGGATTGCTTCGGCGCATTGGCGCCTCGCAATGTTGGCCCTTGTGAGTGTAAGATCCTAAGATCATGTCCGTGACGAGTCCCAGTTCAGCGCAGCAGCTTCCGGCCGATTGGCGCGATCTCTTCGCGCTGACCAAGCCGCGCGTGATGAGCCTGGTGATCTTCACCGGCCTTTGCGGGCTGCTGGCCGCGCCCGAACGCATCCACCCGGTTCTCGCCTTCACCGCGATCCTGTGCATCGCGATGGGTGCAGGCGGCGCCGCCGCGCTCAACCAGTGGTGGGAAGCCGATCTCGACGCGGGCATGAAGCGCACCGCGAACCGTCCGCTGCCGCAAGGGCGGCTTGACCGCACGACCGCGCGCGATTTCGGCGGCGTGCTGTGTGCCGCTTCGGTATTCCTCATGGGTTTTGCGATCAGTTGGCTGGCCGCCGCGATCCTGGCGCTGTCGATTGCCTACTACGCCGTCGTCTACACGATGTGGCTCAAGCCGCGCACGCCGCAGAACATCGTCATCGGTGGTGGCGCCGGGGCCTTTCCGCCGCTGATCGGCTGGGTTGCGGCCACCGGGCACATCACGCTGATGCCGGTCGTGCTTTTCGCCATCATCTTCATGTGGACGCCGCCGCACTTCTGGGCGCTCGCGCTATTCGTGAAGAGCGACTACGCCAAGGTCGGCATTCCGATGATGCCGGTCGTCGCCGGTGAAAAGTCGACCCGCCGCCAGATCCTCGCCTACGCCGTCCTGCTCCTGCCGCTCAGCGTCGTCCCCTGGTGGATCGGTGGCACGCACGCGGTCTACGGCATTTCCGCCATCGTCCTGTCCACCCTGTTCCTCGCGCTCTCGGTCCGTGTCGGCCTGCGCGAAAAGGACGGGCCGGAGGACACGATGAAGCCGGAAAAGCAGCTCTTCGCCTATTCGGTAATCTATCTCTTCGCACTCTTCGCAGCGCTCGTCGTCGACCGCTTCGTGGTCATCTGAGGACCCTGCCCATGGCCGATAACGATCCTACCCCGCGCACGCCCGAGGACATCCGCAAGAGCCGCAACCGGGTTCTTGCCCTCAGCCTTGCGGCATTCGTGATCCTCGTGTTCTTCATCTCGATCGCCAAGATGAGCTGAACTGCATGACGGCCGTGACCCACCAGCAGCGCAGCAACAGGAAGACGGCCTTCATCGCGCTTGCGATTGCGCTGGGGATGCTCGGCCTGGGCTACGCTTCGGTTCCGCTCTACCGGATCTTCTGCCAGGTCACCGGCTACGGGGGCACCACCAAGCGGGTGGACGCAACGCAGGCGGCCACCGTCAAGGACAGCGGCCGGACCATCACCGTGCGCTTCGATGCCAATGTCGCGCGTGACATGCCGTGGGAATTCAAGCCCCTGCAGGTTACCGACACCGTCTCGATCGGTGCGCGCGACATGGCGCTGTTCTGGGCGAAGAACGATTCGGACCAGACCGTCACCGGCACCGCCAGCTTCAACGTGGAGCCGGAACAGGCGGCAAAATACTTCAACAAGATCCAGTGCTTCTGCTTCACCGAACAGACCCTGAAACCGGGCGAGGAAGTGCGCATGCCGGTGCTGTATTACATCGATCCGGCCATCCTCGACGATCCCGACAACAAGGACGTTGAGCTGATAACGCTCAGCTATACCTTCCACGTCACATCGATCGGGGATGCAAAGACACTGGACCGCGAACAAACTGGCGGTTAAGGGCCGCATGGGAAACCTGCGTGCCGGCCCCGCCGGATGCGCTCGTGTGACATATTCGATAAACGGGGACGAAGGCACCATGGCCGGTACCAAGCACCACGATTACCATATTCTTCCGCCGGACATCGTTCCGCTGGCGACTACGATCGGCGCCTTCACCTTCACCTCGGGCATGGTTCTGTTCATGCACGACATGCCGGGCGGCCACTTCGTGCCGTGGCTGGGCATGGCGCTGCTGTTGGCCTCGATGTTCGCCTGGTTCTCGAAGATCGTGAAGGAAGCGCATGCCGGCGATCACACGCCGGTCGTGCAGCTTCACCAGCGCTATGGCATGATCCTGTTCATCGCTTCGGAAGTGATGTTCTTCGTCGGCTGGTTCTGGGCCTTCTTCGACTTCTCGCTGTTCCCCTCGACCATTGCGGACGTGGTCGGCGGCCAGTGGCCGCCCAAGGCGATCGAAGCGGTCATGGATCCCTTCGACCTGCCGCTGCTCAACACCCTGATCCTGCTCTGCTCGGGCACGACCGTCACCTGGGCGCATCACGCGCTGATCCACGGTGACCGCGAAGGCCTGAAGAAGGGCCTCTGGGCGACCGTGCTGCTCGGCCTGCTGTTCACCTCGATCCAGGCATACGAGTACGTCCACGCGCCGTTCCCCTTCGGCCAGAACACCTACGGTTCGGCTTTCTACATGGCGACCGGGTTCCACGGCTTCCACGTCATCGTCGGCACGATCATGCTGATCGTCTGCCTGATCCGCGCCTACAAGGGTGACTTCACCCCGCGCCAGCACTTCGGCTTCGAAGCGGCGGCATGGTATTGGCACTTCGTCGACGTCGTGTGGCTGTTCCTCTTCGTTGCAGTCTACATCTGGGGTGGCTGGGGTTACCCGATCCACTGATCATGGCTGACAGCCACGAATCGAACACTGGAGGGCAGCCGGAGATCGCTTCGGCTGCCCTTTTCGGTCTTTGCCCCAAGTGCGGCGCGCGCACCCTGTTCGCCGGGTTGGCCTCGTTCGCTCCGCGGTGCCGTGCCTGTGGGCTGGATTACGCGCAGTTCAACGTCGGCGACGGGCCCGCGGCCTTTCTCACCCTGATCGTGGGGGCGGTGATCGCCATTCTCGCGATCTGGGTGCAGCTTTCGTTCGAGCCGCCGTTCTGGGTCCACGCCCTGCTGTGGATCCCCCTATCGACCGCGCTGGTCATCGGCGGGCTGCGAATCGCCAAGGCCTGGCTGCTCGGCGCCGAGTATCGCCGCCGTGCCGGTGAAGGCCGGCTCAAGGAAGACTGACGGGAGCCCTCATGCGCAAATTTCCGATATTCGCGACGCTTGTCGTGCTGGTGGCCGTTGCGATCATGATCGGCCTCGGGCTGTGGCAACTCAAGCGCCTCCATCAGAAGGAAGCGCTGCTCGCGCATTACGCGCAGGCGCAGACCAACGCCGAGGAAGTCATCTGGCCGCGCGACGAAGCGGAGCAGACCGATCTGCTCTATCGCCATGCGCGGCTGACCTGCGAGGGCGTGACCGAGCATTCGAGCATGGCCGGGCGCAATGCTTCGGGCGAATCGGGCGCGGCGCAGACTGCGCGTTGCATGTTGCCCGACGGTGCCAAGGCGCTCGTCGTGCTGGGTTGGTCGCGTCAGCCCAATGCCGCGGCCAACTGGCAAGGCGGCAAGGTCCACGGCATTATCGCACCGGGCCCCCGCCTCGTTGCCAATCCGCCGCTCGATGGATTGGAGGCCAATGCGATCCCCGATCCATCGGAAATCCCGAACAACCACTTCTCCTACGCAATGCAGTGGTTCTTCTTCGCCGCGACAGCGCTCGTCATCTACGTGCTGGCATTGATGAAGCGCTCCCGGGGCTAGGGAAGGGCTCATTGCGCCTTCCCAATTCGCCGATCGGAAGGCCGTCGTCGCAGCGACAATGTCATGCGAGGATTGCGTAAGCCGCGCTCCCCCGCTAACCGCGCATTCCCATGGACTACATCAGCACTCGCGGCAGCGCTCCGGCGCTCGATTTCGAAGGCGCAACGCTCGCCGGTCTCGCTTCGGACGGCGGCCTTTACGTGCCGCGCGAATGGCCCCGCTTCTCGAAAGACGAGATCGCGGCCATGGCGGGCCTGCCCTATGCAGAGCTGGCTGCGAAGATCATGTTCCCTTTCGTCGAGGGCAGCCTCACCCATGAGCGCCTGCTCGAACTGACGACCGAAGCCTACGGCCGCTTTGCACACAAGGCGGTGACGCCGCTCAAGCAGTTCGACGAACAGCAGTGGCTGCTGGAGCTGTTCCACGGCCCGACGCTCGCGTTCAAGGACGTGGCGCTGCAGCTGCTCGGCCTGCTCTTCGAGGAATTCCTTTCGCGCTCGGAGCGCAACCTGACGATTGTCGGCGCGACTTCGGGCGACACCGGTTCGGCCGCGATCGACGCGGTTGCCGGGCGCGCCAAGGTCGACATCTTCATGCTGCACCCCAAGGGCCGCGTGTCGGACGTGCAGCGCCGCCAGATGACGACGGTGCTGGCGCCCAACGTTCACAACCTCGCGCTTGAGGATGCCAGCTTCGACGATGCCCAGGCCATCGTGAAGCGCATGTTCAACGACAGGGGCATGACCGACCGCTTCGCCATCGGCGCGGTCAACTCGATCAACTGGGCGCGCCTGATGGCGCAGGTCGTGTACTACTTCGCCGCCGGGCTCCAGCTTGGCGCCCCGCATCGCAAGGTCGCCTTCTCGGTTCCGACCGGCAACTTCGGCGACGTCTTCGCCGGCTATGTCGCGGCGCAGATGGGCCTTCCGGTCGAAAAGCTGATCGTGGCGACCAACGTCAACGACATCCTCCACCGCGCTCTGGCCAATGGCGACTATTCGCAGGGCACGGTGACGCCGACTGCGGCGCCCTCGATGGACATCCAGGTCTCGTCGAACTTCGAACGCCTGCTGTTCGACCTGGGTGGCCGCGACGGCAAGGCCCTGGCCGAGCAGATGGCCGGCTTCGAAGCGACCAAGGCGATGCAGCTTACCAATGCGCAGCGCGAGGGGGCTTCTGCCCTGTTCCAGTCCGCACGCGCCGATGCCGACGAGATGGCCTCGACGATCCGCTGGGCCTGGGAGAACTGCGGCGAACTGATCGACCCGCACACCGCCTGCGGCCTTTTCGCCGCACGCAGTGCCGGGATCGACGCCTCGATTCCGGTCGTCACGCTGGCGACCGCGCATCCGGCCAAGTTCCCTGAAGCGGTCGAGCGCGCCACCGGGCACCGCCCGGGCCTGCCCGAGCGTGTGGGCGACCTGTTCGAGCGCGAGGAGCGCTTCACTTCGCTGACCGGCTCGTTCGAGGCGGTTGCCGAATTCGTCGCCCAGCACGCCGCGCCCAAGGTCTGATGGTCGAGATCGCCACCCAACCCCTGATCCTCACGGGTGAAGGCTGGGCGGACTACGGCCTTGTCGATTCGGGACAGGGCCGCAAGCTCGAGCGTTACGGCGACTATCGCTTCATTCGCCCCGAGCCGCAGGCGATGTGGACGCCGCGCCTCGCAAACTGGGACGCGCACGGCGAGTTCGTGCCCGGTTCGGACGAGGATGGCGGCGGCCGTTGGCAATTCGAAAAGTCCGTCCCGCGCGAAGGTTGGCCGCTTGCCTGGAACGAGGTGTCCTTCACCGCGCAGTGCACGCCGTTCCGCCATCTCGGCTTCTTCCCGGACATGGCCCCGGTGTGGGACTGGATGCGCACCATGCTGGCCGGTCGCGACGATGCCAGCACCCTCAACCTCTTCGGCTATACCGGGGTCGGCACGCTGGCGCTGTCCGCGCATGGCCCGGTCACCCATGTCGATGCCTCCAAGAAGTCGGTGGCGCAGGCGCGCGAGAATGCCGCGCTTGCCGGGCTGGAGGATCGCCCGGTGCGCTGGCTGGTCGACGATGCCGCCAAGTTCGCCGCACGCGAGGTGCGCCGCGAAAAGCGTTACGACGGGATCATCCTCGATCCTCCCAAGTTCGGGCGCGGACCGGGCGGCGAGACCTGGCGTCTGGAGGAGGGGCTGCCGGGTCTGCTTGGCGATTGCCGCAAGCTGCTCGATCCGGACAGCCGTTTTCTTTTCCTCACCGTCTATGCAGTGCGCATGTCCTCCCTCGCCCTTGCCGGGCTGATGGGGGAACTCTTCGCCGACTTGCCCGGGACCATCGAGCACGGCGACCTTGCGGTGCGCGAGGATGGGCAGGACGGGCGGCTGCTGCCCACTGCCATATTCGCACGCTGGTCCAATCCCGGCTAAGGGACGCCATGGCTGATTCGCTTACACTTCAGATCGATGACTTCGAGGTCGATGTCCTCACCGGCATCTATTCGGAGGAGACCGGCAAGCCGCAACCGCTGCGCTTCTCGATCATGGTGCAGATGAAGCCGGCCGATCGCTACACCCCGGACACGCCGCTCAGCGAGAGCAAGAACTACATGGACCTCAAGTTCGCGGCGTCCGAAGCGCTGCCGCCGGGGGTCCATTTCAAGCTGATCGAGGCGGTTGCCGACCACGTCTGCGAAACCCTGTTCCTGCAGGATGCGCGCGTGGAGGCGGTGACGGTCAAGATCGTCAAGCTCGCGATCAGCGAGGCTGGCGAAAAGATCGGCATGACCCTGCACCGGGAGCGGCGCTGAGGTGAAGGACGTGCTGCGTGTCGGACCGCTCCCCGAGGAGCCTCTGGCCGCTGCTGCCGATTTCCATGCCCGGCTGCTGCCCGCCATCGAGGCGGCCTTGCGCGGCGGAAGCGATCCGCTGGCGGTCGTCTTCCTCCCGGCCAGCCATGAACATCGCGGATGGCGGCTTGCCGCGATCCAGTCGCTTGCCCGCACCTACGCGCCTTCGCGTGTCAATGCGCTTGAGAGCGACGATGAGGCGGCGATCGCTGCCGCGCTGGACTGGCTCTCGGGCGCGGCCAGCGTCACCGGGCAGGTCATGGCTTTGGATGGTGCCGGCGCCGGACCGGTGCTATAACCCCTTGCAATGACGAAGCGCGCGCCACTCGTTGACCAGTTCCAGAGGCGGATAACCTACCTGCGCATGTCGGTGACCGACCGCTGCGATCTGCGCTGTGCCTATTGCATGCCCGAGCGCATGACCTTCCTGCCGCGCAAGGACGTCCTCAGCCTTGAGGAACTGCACGATCTCGCACTCGGCTTCATCGACCGGGGCATCACCAAGCTGCGCCTGACCGGAGGCGAACCGCTCGTCCGGCGTGACATGATGGAACTGGTCCACGCGCTCGGCCGCAAGATCGGCGACGGGCTGGAGGAATTGACCCTTACCACCAACGGCACCCGTCTCGCCGAATTTGCCGACGATCTCTTCGCTTTCGGCGTGCGGCGCATCAACGTGTCGCTCGATACCCTCGACCGCGAGACGTTTGCGAAGCTCTCGCGCCGCGATTCGCTGCCGCAGGTGCTCGAAGGGCTGGCCGCGGCGAAAGCGGCGGGCCTCAGGGTCAAGCTCAATACCGTCGCGCTCAAGGGCGTGAACGAGGACCATATCGCCGATCTCGTCGCCTGGGCGCACGGGCAGGGCTTCGACGCTACGCTGATCGAGGTCATGCCGCTGGGCGAGGTCGAGGAAGACCGCTTCGATCACTACCTGCCGCTCGTCGCCGTGCGCGACGCGCTGGAGCGGCGCTGGACGCTCGATCCCAGCGATCACCGCAGCGGTGGCCCGGCGCGCTATTTCGACGTGGCAGAGACCGGCGGAAGGCTGGGCCTGATTACGCCGCTCACCAACAATTTTTGCGACGGGTGCAACCGGATCCGCGTGACGGCGACAGGCCAGCTCTATGCCTGCCTCGGCGGGAACGAGCGGGTCGACCTGCGCGCGGCGCTGCGTAGCGAGGACCCAGAGGCGGCGCTGTCCGATGCGCTCGACGTGGCCATGCGGATCAAGCCCGCGCGCCACCATTTCGCCATCGAGGAACCAGGCGCGGCCCCGGCACTTTCCCGTCATATGTCCATGACAGGAGGCTGACTTCGATGTCGCTCAATCTCGTTTTCCTCGGTCGGCTCGAGGATGTGGCCGGTAGTGGAAAGCTCTCGGTTCCGGTGTTGCCGTGTATCGATGCCGTGATCGATTCGCTCGAGCCGTCGCTCGGGCAGGCGCTCAAGGCGCCCAGGGTGAAGCTCGCGGTCAACGGAATCCTGGTGCAGGATACCGATGCGCCGGTTCTCAAGGACGGCGACGAGATCGCCTTCCTGCCGCCGGTATCGGGCGGCTGAAGCCGTGGGCTGCGAGAGGCACTCCGACGTCCGCCTGTTGACCTCGCCCTTCGCTCCGGCGGAAGAGATCGCCTCGTTCGCCCGCGCGAATCCCGAATCGGGCGGCATCGTCAGCTTCATCGGCCAGGTGCGCGAAGGCGATGGCGTCGAGGCGCTCGAGCTGCAGCATTACGAACCGCTGACCCTGCCGGCGATGGAGAAGCTGGCCGTGAGCGTCCATCGCCGCTGGGATCTCGACGCGGTCCTTATCGTCCACCGCAGCGGCGTCATGGTGCCTGGCGATCCGATCGTGCTGGTCGCCGCGGCGGCCCGTCACCGGCGCGATGCCTTCGCCGCAGCCGACTTCGCAATGGATCACCTCAAGAGCGAATCGTGGTTCTGGAAGCGCGAGAAGCGCGGGCGGCAATGGCACTGGATCGAACCGCGCGAGCAGGATTTCGACGATATCGCCCGCTGGGGCTGACGGGGCTGCGCGGCGCTGGCAGGCCTGCCGCAAAAAAATTTCACTCCGCTTTCGCGATTTGACCGCCGTCAAACAAATCGCCTGCATGCCGAAGCATGGTCGTCTTCGAGAAGGAGATCAGCACCATGTCGCAACGTTTGTCCCATGAACAACTCCAGCAACTTGCCAGGATCACCGATGCGCCCGTGCGCACCAAAGTGGAACGCAATTTCGGTCTTCCGACCGGGCTCTATGTTGCGACCGTAGCGCTCTATCTCGGCTTTATCGGGGTCATGGCCAGTCTGTTCATGAACCCTGAACTCGCCATTCCGATGGTCATTTTTGCGGGCTTCGTGGTCTTCGCGTTCGGCCTGGCCGGCTACTGGGCGAAGATGAAGCCCGACCATGATACCGCGTCGCTGACATGGGGGCAGTTCGGCAGCCGCGGTATCGATACTCTGAGCGGAAGGCTGACCGCAAGCGAGGCGGCGATTCAGGTCCTCATGCTGCCCGTGCTGATCCTGGGCTGGGGCCTGGCCGTCGCGGTCATCGTGGCCTTTACCTGAGCCGGGGGGCTTTCAGGTTCCATTTCGATGGACGTTCGGAGACCCCTCCCTCGCAAGAGGGAGGGGTTTTCGCATGTCCGGAAGTTCGGTTCAGCTGCGCAGGCGCGCGGCAAGGCCGGCTATGACGCTGTCCTGGCGCGCAACAATGTCGCTGACCTGCGCACGTGCCCTCTCGATCGCCTCGGCGCTGGGCGAGAGTTCGAGCGGGGCGGCATCGCGCGCCTCTGCATAGAGCGTGTCGAGTTCGGCGAGCGGGGCCACGGTTGCCCCGCGGCGCGATTCGAGGGCGGCAAGGGCGATCTGCGCGGTGGCCCAGCTGTCGCTGGTCACGGCGGCGCCGGCAGCGCCTGCAACGGCGCGCTCGGCAGAGCCCTGCTGCTCCCTGAACTGTGCGTCGGTTTCCTGCGCGGCCGCCACCAGCCCGTCGAGGCGGGTGACGAGATCGGTATTGGCCGGGGGCAGGGCCGGCTCCTCAGGTGTCTGCTCAGCGGCGACCGGGGTTGCGGAGCCGCCGATTCGCTCGATGTCGCGTTGGCCGAGCGAGGGATAGCCGCTGGTGGTGGAACAGGCCGCCAGCGCGACAGGCAGGGCGGCGGACAGAAGCAGGCTTGCAGTTGCGCGGATCATGGCCCCGCCATAGCACGGCGGGGGCGTTGCGCGAGGGGGAAACGCGAGGCTGGCGGTGCGGGGGAATTGCCTTCATTCGCCAGACTCTGGTTGACACGACTCAGGGCTTGGACTAACGGCACGCACTCTTTCCGGCCCCCGCATCAGGTGGGGTGTCCGGCGCGTCGCCCGCAAGGCTCCACGGTTCTTCCTGGACCAGAGCGGCCGGGGCAAGGTTGTTTCGGCTCGTTTTCGGGCAATTTGAGATTAGGTAAGGGCACCATGTTCGCAGTTGTGCGCACGGGCGGCAAGCAGTACCGGGTTGCCGCCGGAGACAAGATCGCGGTCGAAAAGCTGGCTGGTGAAGCCGGTGAGACCATTACCCTGGGCGACGTTCTGCTCGCTGGCAAGGACGGCGAAGTTGCTGACGCCTCGAAGATCAAGGTTTCGGCCGAGATCATCGCTCAGGCTAAGAGCGAGAAGGTCGTGGTGTTCAAGAAGCGCCGTCGTCACAACTACCGTCGCAAGAACGGCCACCGCCAGCAGATGACCCTGCTGCGCATCGTGTCGGTCGGCTGAGCCCAGACTTCGGAAGGAACTGAGCAATGGCACATAAAAAAGCAGGCGGCTCGTCGCGTAACGGTCGCGACTCAGCAGGTCGCCGCCTCGGCGTGAAGAAGTTCGGCGGTCAGGAAGTGATCGGCGGCAACATCATCGTGCGTCAGCGCGGCACCCGCGTGTATCCGGGCGTGAACGTCGGCATGGGCAAGGATCACACCCTGTTCGCCACCGCCGAAGGTCGCGTGCGCTTCCACGATGGCAAGCAGGGCCGCAAGTACGTCTCCGTAGACGTAATGGCAGAAGCCGCCGAATAATCGGATGGTCTTGCAAAGGGCCATCCTGATGGGATGGCCCCCGCTGGACTGCACCAGTCCGGCAGAATGAGGGAGAGGGCCCCGCCCGTCTCCCTCTTTTCGTATCTCCCTCTCCCGTTGCCCGTATCGAGCCGATGCGGATGCATGTGCCGCAATTGTCCAATCCGCGGCGGCATCCCTGTGCTTGAAGGTCCGGGCGTAACGTCAATGTCACGTGTCCGCGCTAAGGGGGACCGGGACTGATGAGTGGAGACCGAAGTGTTCATTCGCAGCGATAGGCTGTTCCTGCGCCCGGCATGGCCGGAAGACCTGCAGGAGCTGGAAACATTGATCGCGCACGACAGCGCCGCCTGCAACCTCGCCAGTGCGTGCTGGCCGTGCGCCCATGACGATGCCCGGCGCTTTGTCGCGCATGAGCAGGCCCATGCCCTGCCGCAGTTCGTCATTACCGTGCCCGGTACCGGCGGATCCCGTATCGTCGGCTGCATCGGCCTCGACCGTCGCGATGGCGAAGTCGAGCTGTGCTACTGGATTGCGCGCGACCAGCGCGGGCGGGGCTATGCCGGAGAGGCGGTCAAGGCGGTCGTCGACTTGGCATGGACGCTGGGTCATGCGCGAATCGTCGCCAATCACTTCGTCGACAGCCCGGCTTCGGGCAGGGTCCTGCACGGTGCGGGTTTCCGGCGAACCGGACGCGTTGCCGAGCGTTACAGCGTCACGCGCAAGCGGGTTTTCCCGGCCCGCGAATATGTCCTGGCGCCTGCCGGTTCGGATGGCTTCGACGATGAAATGAATGGCTTGCGGGTGGACGACGAACAGAAGCGCGCCGCCTGATACGTCATGCTCGGCCGCGTCCCGCCCCGGGGCGCGGTTCCGGCAAGATTTTTGCTGAAATTCTCGCCGGAATGTTGGATAAGGGGTTGCCCTGAGGCAGATCGCAATAATTCCTTAATGCGGCAGAGTCAGGGTAAAAAAGGGAGAGAGTTCGGCCTGAACCCGATTGGGCGCGTGATCGCGTGCCGATCAGGAAAAGCTGAAATCGCGGAGCAGATAATAACGGAGAACCGTGAAATGTTCGTCCGCACTGAGAGACTGTTTTTAAGACCCGGATGGCCCGAAGACCTTGAGGATCTGCTCGAGGTGTTCGAGGACGACGACGTCCAGCAGGACGCCTTCGTCGCGCCCCTTCCGCGCACGGCCGGAGAAGTGCGCGAGTTTCTCGAACGTCCGCGCGATCCGCGCCTGCCCCATTTCGTCATGTACCTGCGTTCCGCCAAGGGCGCGGAACTGGTGGGCGGCATCGGCTTTGCCCGCGAAGGCGACCGCATCGAGATGGGCTACTGGATCGTCCCGCGCTTCCGCGGCCGCGGCTATGCGGCAGAGGCCGTGCGGGCCGTGCTCAACCAGGCGCGCACGCTCGGCTATCGCAAGGTCTATGCGAATCACTTCGTGGACAGCAGCGCTCCGGCCAAGGCTCTCGAAAGCGCCGGCTTTCACGATACCGGGCGGGTGCATTCACGCTACAGCGCCGGGCTGGGCATGGAAACGACCGCGCGGATCTATGTGGCCGAACTCGAACGCCGGACGAGCCCGCGCATCGAACCGACCCTGGCGTCACTCTGAGTCCCGGATTTCCGGGCGACTGACCGCTGCCGGGCGCTGGCTCACGCCTCGAGCTTGAGCCAGCTCGGCCAACGGGCGGCAGGGACGCTTTCCGTCTTCGCATGGTCCACGGCGAGGCCAAGGTCCGGATAGGCGATCCGCTGCCGCTTCTCGTCCGATTCGGTCAGCGGCAGCACGATCAGCCGGCGATTGACCTTCTGGCGCCAGTTCATGCGCGCGGTGTTCTCCTGACCGACGTAACAGCCCTTGGCGAAACTCACGCCGTGGAGTTCGGCGGCGTTGCATTCCAGCCAGAGCGTCGTGCCGTCGCCCAGTTCGGCGCGGCCTTCCGTCACCCCGAAGCGCAGGCGGTGGGCGCGCCACGCCTCGTCCGCGCTTTCCATCTCGTGCTCATCGCTCGTGTCGATGGAGGAAATCCAGCGCTCGCCCAGCGCCGACAGGCGCGGGTCGGGGGCAGCACCGTCGCCGACATGGGGGCGCCAGTGGACGGCCAGCTTCTCTTCATGCGTGATGTCGATTGCGCGGCGCAGCCGGTACATCGACAGGCGCTTGGCAAGGGCGTCGGCGAATTCCGCTTCGCAATCGATCAGCAGGTCCGTGCCCGAAGGCCAGACGATGAAATCGAACAGGACCTTGCCTTGCGGCGAGAGCAGCCCGGCCCAGACCGGGAGCTTGCCCTTGACGTCGGAGGTGACGAGTCCTTGCAGGAAATCGGCGACATCTTCGCCTGAACCATCGCGGGGGGAGAGCCGCAGCACGGCGCGCTCGAATAAACGTGTCGCTGACATGCCCACAAGATGAGGATTTCTCTCGGGTCGGCAAGGGTGGGGCGACAGTTTTACACGCCCGGGCCGAGCCTTTCGCGCACCTCGTCGAGGACCCAGAGCGCGGCGGGGCCGGGCGGGGCGTCCTTGCGCCACAGTGCGACGAGTGAATAGTCGAGCGGGGGGCGCTCGGGCAGGTGCAGTTCGACAAGCGCCCCGCTTTCGAGGTCGGCCCGGATGGCGTGGCGCGGCATCGAGCCCCAGCCGATGCCCTCCTTGAGCAGAACGTGCTTGGCTCCAAGATCGGCTAACCGCCAGGTACGAGGACTGAACACCGAGAAATCGCGTCCCGCGGTCAGCGGCGAGCGGTCGGTCAGAACAAGCTGGAGGTGCTTGCGCGATTCGCCGGGGGCGATCGATTCGGCGTGGGCGAGTGGGTGAGTAGGGGCGGCAACCGGAACCATTTCCACCGAACCTATCATTTCGCGGTGCAGTTCCGGCAGGTCCTGGATGTCCGGGCCGGCGATCGCGAGGGTCGCCCTGCCTTCGAGAACGAGGCTGGCGACGGCGCCCAGCGCTTCGACATGCAGGCGCAGGGCCACGCTGGGGAACATCAACTGGAAAGCGCCGAGCAGCGAAGCGAGGACGGGGCCGGGAACCATGACGTCGACCGCCAGCGACAGCTCCGCTTCCAGTCCCTGGCGCAGGCTGCGCACTTTGGCGAGGAGGGCGTCCACGTCGTCGGAGATGGCGATGGCCTCGGTCAGCAGCGCCTTGCCGGCCTCGGTCAATTGCGGTTTGCGTGAACCTTCGCGGTCGAACAGCGACACGTCGAGCTGGTTTTCGAGCTGCGAGATGGCGTAGCTGACCACCGAGATGGCGCGGCCCAGCTTCTTCGCGGCGCGGTTGAAGCTGCCTTCCTCGACCACGGCAAGAAAGCAGCGCAAGTGATCGAGACTGGGTGGGGCGATGTCGGGCATGGAACCTCGTCTATTCGACTTTATCGAACATTTCAGTCGATTTTATCACAATTATCCGAGATGCCCGCAAGCTCTATCTGATGTGCGAACACTGGCCGAACCTGCAAGTGCAGCGGCGCCGAACGCCTCTGGAGAAAGGAGGGCAAGCGATGATTGAACTGCGTCCCTTCGACACGATCGGAGCCGCCAACCACGGCTGGCTCGATGCGCACCATCACTTTTCTTTCGCCGATTATCACGATCCGGCGCGGACCAACTGGGGACGCCTCAGGGTCTGGAACGACGATACCGTCGCGCCAAGGTCCGGCTTCCCGCCGCATCCGCACCGCGACATGGAAATCGTCACTTATGTCCGCAAGGGCGCGATCACGCACCGGGACAGCCTCGGCAACGAGGGCCGCACCGGCGCTGGCGACGTCCAGGTCATGAGCGCGGGGTCGGGCATCGTCCACTCCGAGTTCAATCTGGAGGACGTGGACACCACCCTGTTCCAGATCTGGATCCTGCCCGACGAGCGCGGCGGCGAGCCGGGCTGGGGCGCACGTCCCTTTCCCAAGGGCGACCGCGCCGGCCGTTTCGTGACGCTTGCCAGCGGTATCGCCGGTGACGACGACGCGCTGCCGATCCGCGCCGATGCCCGCGTGCTGGGCGCGACGGTCAAGGCGGGCGACACCGTGACGTACCCGACTGCCGCAGGCCGCCATGCCTATCTGGTGCCCGCCACCGGACGCATCCGCGTCGGTGACGTCGAGGCAAATGCCCGCGACGGGGTTGCCGTGACCGGACTCGACACCATTACCGTAACTGCACTCGAGGACGCCGAACTGGTCCTCGTCGATGCAGCCTGAAGCCCCCCAATCTCTCAACACAAGGATCAAGACATGACCGGACGCATTGCCCATCCGAAGATCGAAAAGCTTATCGTCGAGCGCTGGTCCCCGCGCGCATTCGATGGCAGCGAGATTTCGCAGGAAGACCTCGAGGTCATCCTCGAAGCCGCAGGCTGGGCCCCTTCGGCCTACAACGTGCAGCCCTGGACTTTCCTCTATGCCCGCAAGGGCGACGCCAATTGGGACCTGCTGCTCTCGCAGCTCGTCGAATTCAACCAGGGCTGGGCGAAGGACGCCTCGGCGCTCGTCTTCATCGTTTCCGACAAGTACATGCGCTCGGACGAAGGCAACACCGACAACCACAGCCACAGCTTCGATGCCGGCGCCGCCTGGGCGATGGCTGCCCTGCAGGCGCAGGCCATGGGTTACCACACCCACGGCATGACCGGGATCAAGTTCGGCGAGGCCGAGGCCGCGCTGGGCGTTCCCGAAGATCATCGCCTCGAGGCCGCCTTCGTTATCGGCCGCAAGGGCCCGAAGGAAGTGCTGCCCGAATTCCTGCAGGAGCGCGAAGTTCCGGTCGGCCGCAAGCCGGTCTCCGAAATCGCCCGCGCAGGCAAGTTCGCCTGATCGTCAGGCACTGACCCTACCCCTCAGGAGCGTTTCGACCCTTCCCCCTCCCCCACATCGGAACGCTCCGACCGGCCCGGTCTGCCCCTTGAGGCAGGCCGGGCCTTTCTTTTTGCTTCGTCACCCGGGCGCCACGCGGTTCGCAGGAAAAGTCGCGGCTGGGCCTGCCAAAGAACTTCTCGCTGGCCCCCGCGCAGCGAAGCGGGCAAGGCGCGCCGCATGCTCTACTGGATCCGGAACCTTGCCGCTCCCGTGCCGCAGGCGGCAGTCGGCCATCTCGGTTGGCTGCGCGGCGCGCTGGGCGCGGCACTGGCGATTGCACTGGCCGCGGGGCTGACGGCGATGTTGCTGGGGGTGAGCGCACTTCCCTTGCCGCTGCCCTTGCTCGTCGCCCCGCTCGGCGCTTCGGCGGTCCTCGTCTTCTGCGTTCCGGCCAGCCCGCTGGCGCAGCCATGGCCGGTGATCGGCGGGGACCTCGTTTCGGCGGCAGTGGGACTGGCCGTGGGCCATGCGATCGGCGTACCATGGCTGGCCGCCAGCCTTGCCCTGGGAATCGCGATCGCGCTGATGTCGCTGCTGCGCTGCCTGCATCCGCCGGGCGGGGCCTGCGCGCTGCTCTACGCATTGGGCGCGGCCGGCGCGGAGCACTGGCAATGGGCCTGGATCGGCTCGATCGCCGCCAATGTCGCGGCGCTGACGGCGACCGGCTGGCTCTACAACAACATGACCGGGCATCCCTGGCCGCACGTTCCGGTGCGCGTCCCGCCTGCCCCGGCACCAGCCTATACCCGCGCCGACATCGAGGCGGTGCTGGCCGACTGGAACGAGGTACTCGACGTCGACATCGACGATCTCGACGCCTTCTGCCAGGCGCTCCTGCGCAAGGGGCGTGGCGGCTAGGCGCCGAACGCCTGCACATCCTTGCGCAGTCGGCCCGGGACGCCTAGTTCCCGGCAGAGGGCCGGACCGGTGCTTGCGCCGGAATCGCCCCGAGCCAGTCCCAGTCATCAGTTAAGAGGCCCCCCATGACCGCCAGCGCACCCGAACTCGTCCTTTCCGGCGGCACGGTCCACACGCCCAACGGCTCTGGCGTCGCCGACGTCGCCGTGCGCGATGGCAAGATCATCGGCGTGGGCAGCTATCCCGATGCCGACCGTCGGATCGACTGCACCGGGCTCGACGTGCTGCCCGGCGTGATCGACAGTCAGGTCCATTTCCGCGAGCCGGGCCTAGAACACAAGGAAGACCTCGAAACCGGCAGCCGCGCCGCGGTGATGGGCGGCATTACCGCCGTTTTCGAGATGCCCAACACCTCGCCCAACACCGACAGCGTGATGCGCGTGCACGACAAGCTCGACCGGGCCCGTCACCGCATGTTCTGCGACCACGCCTTCTACGTCGGCGCGACGGCGGAGAATGCCGAGGAACTGGGCGAGCTGGAACGCATCCCGGGCACCGCGGGCGTCAAGATCTTCATGGGCGCCTCGACCGGCAGCCTGCTCGTCGCCGAGGATGAGCAGCTTGCGCGCGTGCTGGCCCATGGCCGCCGCCGCGTCGCCATCCATGCCGAGGACGAGGAGCGCATGAACGCGCGCAAGCACCTGCGCGTGGAGGGCGATCCCTCCAGCCATCCGGTCTGGCGCGATGACGAGAGCGCGATGCTGGCAACCCGTCGCATCCTGCGCCTTGCCCGCGAGGCGAAGCGCCCGATCCACATCCTGCACGTCACCACCCCGGCGGAACTGGAGCTGATCGCCCAGCACCGCGACGTGGCGACCTGCGAAGTAACGCCGCAGCACCTCACCTTGGCCGCCGAGGACGCCTACCCGCGCCTGGGCTCCTATGCCCAGATGAACCCGCCGATCCGTTCGGCCGAACATGTCGCGGGCCTGTGGCACTGGTTGCGCCAGGGCGTGCCCGACGTCATCGGTTCGGACCACGCGCCGCACACCAAGGAAGAAAAGGCCAAGTCCTATCCGAACAGCCCTTCGGGCATGCCGGGCGTGCAGACCCTGTTGCCGCTGATGCTGGACCATGTCGCCAGGGGCAACATGACGCTGGAGCGCCTGATCGACATGACCTCAAGCGGGGTGCAGCGCGTCTTCGGCCTTGTCGGCAAGGGCCGCATCGCCGCCGGTTACGACGCCGACTTCACCGTAGTCGACCGCAAGGGCAGCTTTACGATCAGCGAGGACTGGGTGGAAAGCCGCTGCGGCTGGTCGCCCTTTACCGGAATGGAACTGCAGGGCCGCGTCGTCGGCACGATCATCCGCGGCCATTCGGCGATGTGGGAAGGCCAGCTGGCCAATGCCGCGCGCGGCGAAGCACTGCGCTTTGCCGGCGCGCTCTGATCGCTAGCTGAAAGGGCGCGTTGGCGGTCAGGCCGCCGCGCGCCTTGACAGCAGGTCCCAGCAGAAGGCCGCGATGGCGGCCCAGATCAGCGCGAAGCACACCACCTGCACCGGCTTCAGAGGTTCGTTGAAGACGAACAGGCTGAGCAGAAACAGGCCGGTCGGCGTCACGAACTGGATGAAGCCGAGCGTCGAGAAGTCGAGCCGACGCGCTGCCGAGGCGAACAGCAGCAGCGGCGTGCCGGTCAGGATTCCCGCCAGCGGCAGCAGCAGGTTGAGCTTGAGCGACGTGCCCATGGCCAGCCCCTCGGGCGTCAACGCCTGCCATGCCAACAGGCCGAGCGCGGGCGGCAGCAGCACCAGCGTCTCGATCGTCAGGCCGGGCAGGGCGTCCACCGGGGCCAGCTTGCGGGTCAGGCCATAGCCGCAGAAGCTCATCGCCAGCACGAGGCTGATCCACAAGGTATCCAGCGCCCCCAGCGAGAGGATGGCGACGCCGCAGGTAGCCAGGATCACCGCCACCCACTGCAGGCGTGACAGCTTCTCGCGCAGGAACAGCGTTCCGGCCAGCACGTTGAGCAGCGGGTTGATATAGTATCCCAGGCTTGCGGCGAGCACGTGTCCGTGAAGCACGGACATGACGTAGACCAGCCAGTTGGTTCCGATCAGCAGCCCGCTCACGGTCAGCGCGCCCAGGATCCGCGGTTGGCTGAGCGCTTCGCGCAACTGCTTGCCCTGCCGCAGCAGCACCGTCACCACCACGCAGAAGGGCAGGGTGAACAGCAGGCGCCAGGCTACTACCTCGAACGGGGACACCGCCTTGAGCAGCGCGAAGTACAGCGGGAACAGGCACCAGATGCCATAGGCGGCGATCGCCTGGGGCAGGCCGCCGGTGCGGGGCGCTGGCGGGACGGTGGAAACGGTCATCGCTGGGGGAACTCGATTAGGGGGAAGCGCTGCATAAAAGCCGGAAATGCGCGCAGCAAGCGGTTCGTCGCTGCCAGGGCCTCGGCTCGTCGCTATTACGAAACCTGACAGCCGTGTTGCACGCCGTTCAGGTTCATTGCTTTAAAGATGAATGCGTACCGCGGATCGTGCCTCCCAACACGGCCCCTCCGCCATCGCAGGAGAAACGACATGAACGCATTCATCAAGGCAACCGCCATCGCTGCCGCGACCGCCAGCCTCGCCACTGCTGTCCCGGCCATGGCCGCGCCCAGCTATGCGCCGAGTTCGGTTTCGGATTTCCGCGCGCCCGGTGAGCAGACTTACGAACACAGCCGCCACTACTCGCGCGAGGATTACCGTCGCGGTTACCGTGACGACTATCGCAGCTATCGCAACTACGACGAGCGGAACTATCGCGATACCCGCGCGTGGCGCGGCGACGATGGGCGCTACTACTGCCGCAAGCAGAACGGCACCACCGGTTTGCTGATCGGCGGCGCGGCAGGTGCACTGCTCGGCCGCGAGGTCGACGGCGGTCGCGACCGCACCGCCGGCACCCTGATCGGCGGTGTCGTGGGCGCCCTGGTCGGTCGCGAAGTCGACCGTGGCGGCAGCCGCTGCCGCTGATAGCGCCGGCCCCAGCTGATTGAGACACCCCGCGCGGACGGCGACGCGCGGGGGAACCGCCCGGTCTTGTGCTTCACGTTCTGCCGGGCGGGAGGGCGCTTGCGGCTTGTCCGCGGGCGCCCTCGACATTTGTGCCCTAAACACTTGCTCAGAGACCTTTCCCGGAATGGGACGCCGCCGCGATTGGCGGGCCCGAAGCCTCGTTTTCCCTTCCTTTTCACCGTATTGAACCGCCAAGACGGCGACTTGGCACGATGCCCGGGCGCTGGCATCCTGTCCGCTTGCGGCAAGGAAGGAACGTGAAGATGAAGAATTCCGCCCGTTTCATGGTGCTGGGCCTTGCAGGTACGCTGCTGCTCGCCGGCTGCAATTCGGACAAGAAGCAGCCCGAGGGGGCTGAGACCGATCCGGCCATGAGCGGCGCGCTGGGCGACCAGATCATGGTCGATCCGGAGATGACCGGGCAGGACGGTGCGGCGCTGGGCGCCAACGGCGGCCAGATCACGCTTCCGCCGGCGGAACGTTCCCCCGAAGCGATCGCGGCGGCCAAGGCCGATGCGGCGGATGTCGCCGGCGGCAAGCTGACCGATATTCCGCAGCCGACCAGGGGCAGCGCGGCAACGCTGACCGAAACCGCCGCAACCGCGGCGCAAGTGGCCGCCGCAGCGAGGACCGCGCATACCGATTGCGCGGGCAAGGCGCAGTACTCGAACACCTGGGCGGCCCGCCTTCCGGCCGAAATCCCGGTCTATCCGCGCGGTGCGGTGCAGGAAGCGGCCGGCACCGACAGCGACGGCTGCGCCCTGCGCGTGGTCAACTACGCGACCCCGGTTTCACCCGAGGATGTCGTGAGCTTCTACTACACGATGGCCAACAAGGCCGGTTATGGCGCGGAATACCGCCTCGATGGCGACGATCACGTTGTCGGCGGGCGCAAGGGCGGCAAGGCCTATGTCGTCTATGCCCGCAAGCTGGGCTCGGGCGTGACCGAGGTCGATCTCGTCACCAGCGGGAAGTAGGCGCCGGGGGCGAGCGCTGCGCCCCTACTTCAACCCCACGCCGATCATCGCGCGCGGCTGTTCCATTTCGCCCGAGGCGACCGGATAGGCGCAGTAGTCTGCGGCGTAGTAGCCGGTCGGGCGATGATTGCCGGACAGGCCGATGCCACCCATCGGCGCGGCATGGGACGGGCCCGTGGTCGGGCGGTTCCAGTTGACGATCCCGGCGCGCACGTTGGCCCAGAAGCGGTTGTACTCCTGTGGCGTACCACCCACGAGAGACGCGGCAAGGCCGAAGCGGGTGTTGTTGGCCTCGGCAATCGCGCCGTCGAAATCGCCCACCTTGATGACCTGCAGGATCGGGCCGAACAGCTCGACGTCGGGGCGGTCGGCCATCGCCGTCGTGTCGATGATCGCCGGACTCAGGAAGGGCAGGGATTCGTCGGGGCGTACGAGGTGCTTGATTGCCCGTCCGCCGTTGCTCAACAGGTAGAGGAAGCTCTCGGTCAAGCCGTCGGCGGCGGCATTGTCGATCACCGGGCCCATGAAGGGGGCCGGGTCGTCGAACGGGGCGCCGACGATCAGGCGGTCGGCCAGGGCCTTCACTTCGACCATCAGTGCATCGTAAAGCGTATCGCGCACGATCAGGCGCCGCGCCGCGGTGCAGCGCTGCCCGGCGGTGGCGAAGGCGGACTGGACGACGATCGCGGCGGCGTCGGTCAGCTTGGGCGTGTCCCAGACCACGATCGGGTTGTTGCCGCCCATTTCGAGCGCGACGACCTTGTCCGGCCGGGTGGCCAACCTGCGGTTGATGGCAAGGCCGGTATTGGCCGAGCCGGTGAACAGGATGCCGTCCACCCCTTCATGGGCAACGAAAGCCTGGCCTTCCTCGGGTCCGCCCACGGCAAGCTGCACCACCGAGGAAGCGATGCCGGCGCGGTGGAAGCAGCGGATCAGGATTTCGCCCGATGCCGGGGCTTTCTCGCTCGGCTTGAAGATGACCACGTTGCCCGCGATCAGCGCCGGGATGATGTGGGAATTGGGCAGGTGCGCCGGATAGTTGAACGGGCCGAGCACGACCAGCACGCCATGCGGCTTGTGGCGCACTGCCATCGTTCCCTGCAGTGCGCTGTCCAGCTTTCGTTGCGAGGTGCGTTCGGCATAGGAGCGGATCGACACCTCGACCTTGTTGATCACGCTCTCGACTTCGGCGTTGGCTTCCCACAGCGGCTTGCCGACTTCGCGGGCGATGGTGCGCGCCAGCGTATCGGCTTCCTTGCGCACTTCGTTGGCGAAGCGGCGGACCAGTTCCATGCGGTTGGCCAGGGGCTGCGCGGCCCAGCCCGGCCATGCCTGCCGGGCGCGGGTTACGACTTCGTTGATCTCGCACGGTTTGCCGCGCCAGATCTCGGCACCGGTGGCCGGTTCGCAGGAGATGATGTCCGCCTTGCTCACGTCGGTACCCGGTCTCCGTTCACTCGAAAGTGCAGCCTCTTGTGTCGCTTGCGCGGTCATTACGGCAATAGATCCGTTATCCAAGATAAATCGAAGTTCGGCTGCACCTTACACGGGCTTTCCTACCGGGGTGCTAACGACGGGCTGTTAATCATCGTGTCCGGCAGGAATCGGAGGTGTGCCGAGCTGGCGGCCCAACTCGCGGATTTCCCCGATCCTGGCGTGAAGCGGGCCCCAGTCGTCGTCCCTGTCGATGTGCGACCAGAGGCGTTCGACTTCGTCGATCAGCGTGCTGGGCGGAGCTCCGCGGGCCCAGAACGGATCGTCGGTGCCCGCCGCCGGCTTATATCCGGAGAGGATCCGGCCGAAGTCGCTGTCGTCCGCGGCGCGCCCGCCGCGGTGGTCGTAGAACAGCTGTTCGGGCGGCAGGCCGGTCTCGACCATGCGGTTCTCTGCCGCCTGGACCAGCCGGGTATCTGCCTCCAGCCCCTGCGGCCCGACGCCCAGGCGCCAGGCGAACCGGCGGGCCATCGCTTCCTGGTAGAGCGGTCCGAAGCGATTGAGCGCGGCAACCAGCGGTTCGGTTTCGGTGAGCATCCGCAGCGCCACGGCCAGCTGGCCGCAGTTCCAAAGCACCGCCTCGGGCTGGCGGCCGAAGGCGTAGAGGCCGCCCTGGTCGAAGTAGGCGGCGGTAAAGCGCGGATTCCATTGCGGCAGCCAGCGCCACGGGCCGTAGTCGAAGCTCTCGCCCGAGATGTTCATGTTGTCGGTGTTGAGCACGCCATGGACGAACCCTGCGACCATCCATGCCGCGGCGGTGTCGGCCAGCCGTTCGACCACCTGGTGCATCAGGATCACCGCGGGCTCGTCGCGTCCGGGGGCGTCCTCGGGCGGAAGGCTGCCGGGGTAGGTCTCGAGGCAATAGGCGACCAGCTCTTCCATGTGCTCGCGCTCCTCGAAGGCGAGCAGGCGCTGGAAGGTGCCGATGCGGATATGGCCGTGGCTGAGACGCAGCAGCACGGCCGAGCGCGTGGGCGAGGGCTCGTCGCCGCGCCACAGCGATTCCCCGGTCTCGATGACGGAGAAGGTCTTGGAGGTATAGACGCCCAGCGCTTCGAGCATTTCGGTGGCGAGGATCTCGCGCATCGCGCCTTTCAGCGTCAGGCGTCCATCGCCGTCGCGGCTGTACGGGGTCTGGCCCGAACCCTTGGTGCCAAGGTCGAGCAACCGGCCCCCGCCGTCGCGCATCTGGGCGAAGAGGAAGCCGCGCCCGTCGCCGATGTCGGGGTTGTAGTGGCGGAACTGGTGCCCGTGATAGCGCAGCGCCAGCGGCCGGGGCAGGTTGTCGGCCAGCGGAGCGAAGCGGCCGAAGTGCTCGATCCACTGCGCATCGTCGAGATCGGCAAGGCCCACGGCGGCGGCCCAGCGGTCGTTGCGGAAGCGCAGTTCGTGTTGCGGGAAAGTGGCGGCGTCCACTTCGTCGCCCAGCCATGAGGAGATCTTCCCGATCCGGGGCTCGGGATTATAGGCACTTGCTTGCGGTTCTGTCTGCATCAGGCGATAGTGGGCGCATGACGCGCGTCGTTCAAGGCGCGCAGGCTTGGAGGACCCCACTAAGGCATGTCGGATTACGAGGATCGGTTCTGGACGAGCCGCGACGGGGTCAAATTGCATTTTCGGGATTACGCGGGGCCGGATTCGGCGGAGGGGCCATCGCGGCTCCCGGTCGTGTGCCTGCCCGGGCTGACCCGCAATGCGCGCGATTTCGAATTGCTCGCCCCGCACATGGCGCGTTCCCGACGCGTTCTCTGCCCCGACATGCGCGGGCGCGGCGACAGCGAATATGCAAAGGATTCAGCCAGCTACAACCCGGTCCAGTACGGCGAGGACCTGCTCGTCCTGCTGGAACAGGAAGGCATCGACCGGTTCGTGGCCGTGGGCACTTCACTGGGCGGGATGATGACCATGGGCCTTGCGCTCACGATTCCGGGGCGCATCGCCGGTGCCGTGCTCAACGACATCGGCCCGGTGCTCGAGCCGGAGGGGCTGCGGCGCATTCTCGACTACGTCGGGCAGGGGCGCAATTTCCCCACCTGGGTCCACGCCGCCCGGGCGATAGAGGGTACGCAGGGCGATGCCCATCCGGGTCAGGCGCTCGATTTCTGGATCGGCCGGGCCAAGCGGCTGATGGCGCTGGGCAGCAACGGGCGCATCGTCTTCGATTACGACATGAAGATTGCCGAACCGCTTGCCGACCTCGATGTCGACAGCCAGGCGGACCTGTGGCCTGCCTGGGAAGCGCTGGCAGGGCGGCCGCTGCTGGTCGTGCGCGGGGCCCTGTCGGACCTGTTCAGCGCGCAGACCCTGGAGGAAATGCTGGTGCGTGTGCCCGAAGCGGAAGCGGTCACGCTTGCCGATGTCGGTCATGCGCCGACGCTGGACGAACCTGAAGCGGTGGCCGCGATCGATCGCCTGCTCGCCAGGGCCGACTGAGGGCGCCGGGCACATGCGGGATTCGCGGCCCTTGCGGGTGCTTCATCTCCATTCGAGCTTTTCCGCGGGCGGCAAGGAACTGCGCGCGGCCCGGCTGATGAACGCCTTCGGGCCGAAAGTCCTGCACACGGTCGTCTCGGCCCAGCCGGGCGCCTATGGCGCGGCCATTGCCGTCGATCCCTCGCTTGCGGTGACATATCCGGAGGACTTCCCGAGCCTTCAGGGCAAACCCCTGCCGCGCCGGCTCCTCGGGATCGCACGGGCGCTCAAGGATCACGACCTCGTCCTGACCTACAATTGGGGCGCGATGGACGCGGTGCTGGCCCATGCCCTGTTCAGGCGGTCCCTCGGCCTGCCGCCGCTGGTCCACCATGAAGACGGTTTCAACGAGGACGAGGCGAATCGGCTCAAGCCTGCGCGCAATTGGTTCCGCCGCGTGGCCCTGACAGGGGCTTCGGCCGTCATCGTGCCATCGCAACGGCTGGAAGCGATCGCGCTGGACGCTTGGAAGCAGCCGCGCGGCAAGGTGAAGCTGATCGTCAACGGCATCAACTGCGCGGCCTATGTCGACAAGCCGCGTCCGGACATCCTGCCGGGCCTCGTCAAGCAACCGGGAGAAAAATGGGTCGGCACGCTCGCCGGCCTGCGCCCGGTCAAGAACCTGCCCCGGCTGGTGCGCGCCTTTGCGCAGATGCCGCAGGACTGGCGGCTGGTCATCCTGGGCGAAGGGCCCGAGCGCGGTGCCATCGCCGCGCAGGCCGAGGCGAGCGGCGTGGGGAATCGGGTGCATATGCCCGGCTTCGTCGCCGATCCCTCGCACACGGTTGGGCTGTTCGATCTCTTCGCGCTTTCCTCCGACAGCGAGCAGTTCCCGATCTCGGTGGTCGAGGCGATGGCGGCGGGCCTTGCGGTGGCTTCGCCAGCGGTGGGAGACGTCGCGTACATGGTTTCCGAGGAAAACCGGGGACATATCTCCAGCCCCGGCGATGAGGCGGGATTGGCCCGGGCGCTGGTCGAACTGGCCTGCGATCCGCAGCTTCGGACCCGTATCGGCATTGCCAACCGTGCTCATGCGAATGCACTTTATGACGAAAATACAATGATTTCTCTGTATCGCACGGTCTATGGTCAGGCGGTTGGCCGAATGTCCGCGATCTAGGCCCGACGTCCATTCAGCGGTGCTTCACCACGGGACGTGCAGCGATCATCCCCGTTGAAAAGCCCCAGCCATTCGCTAAACAGCCCGCAACCATCCTGATTTCCGCAGAAAGCGCCCGAAAATTGGCTCTGCCTCCTTCTCAAAACACTCCGTCCAACGACAAGGCCGAACAGCGACTCGCCGCGCAGCAGGATGTCTTCCTGCGCGAGGTCGACGATGCCGTGCGCCAGGATCAGCTCGAAAGCTTCTTTGCCCGCTACGGCAAGCCGCTGATAGCGTTGATCGTGATCGCTCTCGCGGCCTTCGGTGGCTACCTCTACTGGGATCACAAGCAGACCCAGCAGCGTGAAGGTGACGCCGAGACTTTCGTGCAGGCGCTGGACAGCCTCAAGGCCGGCAAGCTCGACGATGCCGATGCCAAGCTCAAGGCGCTTGCCGCTGAAGGCTCGGACGGCAGCGCCACCGCGGCCAAGCTGATGCAGGCGGGAATCGCGCTCGACCGGGGCAAGAAGGACGATGCGCTCAAGCTCTACGCCGCAGTCGCCAGGGACGAGAATGCGCCGCAGCCGATGCGCGACCTTGCCACGATCCGCGAAGTCGGTGCGAATTTCGATGCGATGAAGCCGCAGGACGTGGTCGATCGCCTCAAGCCCTACGCCGCCCCGGGCAATCCCTGGTTCGGCGTGGCCGGCGAACTGGTGGGCATGGCCTACCTGAAGATGGACAAGAAGGACCAGGCCGGTCCGCTGTTCGGTGCGATCGCCAAGGACGAAGGCGTCAGCGCCGCGCTGCGCAGCCGCGCGCGCCAGCTGGCGGCCGTGCTGGGCGTCGACGCGCTGGACGACGTGGTTGATGACAAGGGAGAGCCCATCGGCAAGGACGGCGCGAAGACTGCCGCGGATGCCGGGGCGACTGATGAGGATGCCGCCCAAGGGGCTGGCGAATGACCCATTTTCTTGAGGATCTGCGCATGAAGGCAACTGCCCCGAATATCCGACGGTCCAACGCCCGCAAGGTCGTGCCGATGATGGCCCTGGCCCTGGTGATGGGCCTTTCGGGCTGCAAGATGTTCGGAGGCAAGGACGGCCCGAAGACCCCGACCCTCGGCGAACGCGTGCCTATCCTTTCCCGGATCGAGAGCGGCGCCAAGGTCGACCCGACGCTCGGCGCGGTCTCGGTCATCCTGCCCCCCGAAACGGTGAACGCCGAATGGGCGCAGGCCGGCGGCAACGCGAGCAAGTCTTACGGCCACCTTTCGCTTTCGGCGACGCCGTCGCGCGTGTGGACCGCCAACATCGAAGGCTCCTCGCAGCGTCAGCGCCTTGCGGCCTCGCCAGTGGTCGGCGACGGGCGTCTCTACGTCATGGACACCAAGGGCGTGGTTCACGCCTTCGACGCGCAGAGCGGCGCGCAGGTCTGGACCAAGAGCTTTGCGGTATCCGGCGATGGGTCGAAGGCGATCTTCGGCGGCGGCGTCAGCTATGACAGCGGCAAGGTCTACATCACTACCGGTCTTGGCGAAGTGGCCGCGCTGACGGCGGCGACCGGTGAGCAGCTGTGGACCAAGAAGCCTGCCGGGCCGCTGCGCGGATCGCCCACGGTCGGTTTCAACTCCATCTATGTGATGACGCAGGACAACCAGATCATCGCGCTCAATGCCGCCGATGGCGAACTGGTGTGGAATGAATCCGGCTCGCTCTCGCAGGCCGGTGTCTTCGGCGTTGCTGCGCCCTCGGCAGGACAGGGCACCGTCATTGCCGGTTACTCCTCGGGCGAACTTGTAGCCTATCGCTACGAAAACGGCCGCCAGCTCTGGTCGGACGCGCTTGCGCGCACGTCGATTTCGACCGAAGTGGGCAGCCTGACCGACGTCGACGCCGATCCGATCATCGATCGCGGCAGCGTCTATGCGCTGGGCGAGGGCGGTCGCATGGCGGCCTATGAACTGGTCACCGGCCAGCGCATCTGGGAACTCAATCTGGCGGGGATCTCAACCCCGGCGGTGGCTGGCGACTGGATCTTCACGCTTGACGATCACGCGGAAATCCTCGCGATCCAGCGCAATACCGGCAAGGTGAAGTGGCTCACCGACCTGAAGCGTTACCGCAAGGCCAAGAAGAAGAAAGGCCCGATCTTCTGGGTCGGTCCGGTCCTTGCAGGCAACAAGCTGTGGGTGGCCAATTCCGAAGGCGAAGTCGGCTCGGTCGATCCCGCCAGCGGGGAATGGACGCCGTTCACCAAGCTGGGCGATTCGGTCTCGCAGGCTCCGGTCGTGGCCAACCAGACGCTTTACATCCTAGACGACTCCGGCCGCATCACCGCCTATCGCTGATCCGGCCCCGGGCGACCCGACCGGCATTCGCTGCGAATGCCGTTTCGGACGCCTTAACCATTTGCCGCTAGGCAAACGGGCATGAGCAATGCCCCCACGTTCACCGCCCGCAGGCCGGTCAGCGATGTTTCGGCTGGCGTCGGCCTCGCCGGACTGGCCGCGCTGATCGCCTGGTTGCTGGTCTGTCGCAACTGGGCGGGTCTCGCCGATGCCTTTGCCCTGCCCGGCCCGCACGAACCGCTCGCCGGACCTTATGCAGCGGTCCTGACGCTGTTCGTCACCGGGCTGGCGATGAGCTTGTGGTCGGTGCTGGTGGACAAGGTTCACCTGCGCCCCAGCACCGGAATCGACTGGCGCAGTCCCCGTCCGTTGGCGCAATCGATCGACGTTTCGATCACCAAGCTGGCCGGGCTCTGGGCGACCTGGGCGGCGATCGGCATGTTCTACTGTATCGGCCGCTGGTACTGGGACGGCCAGTATCTATTCGCGATGGAAGTGATCGGCACGGCGGCAGTGCCGCTCTTCGCGCTTTCTGTGCCCTATGTGCTCTGGCTCGACCGCTACATGATCGAGCCGCGCGACCATTCCTGGCACTTCGGCGCCATGCTCATCGGGCGCGAGGCTTGGTCGGCCGAGGAAGTGAAGAAGCATGGCCGTGCCTGGGCGATCAAGGCATTCTTCGGTGCCTTCATGATCTCGATCCTGCCCGGCGGCTTCGCCCGCATCGTCGAGGCCGATTTCAGCGCCATCGCCCACGATCCTGTGGCGCTGGGGACGATGCTGATCGAGGGGCTGTTCCTGGTCGACGTGCAGATCGGCACGGTCGGCTATCTCTTCACGTTCCGCCCGCTCGACGCGCATATCCGCAGTGGCAATCCGCTGCTGGCGGGCTGGGTCGCCGCACTGATCTGCTATCCGCCCTTCGTGTGGGGCACGATGGGCCGGGCCGACGTGCTGGGCTATGAGGTCAACACCGGCGGCTGGGCCTACTGGCTGCAGGGTCACGACCTGCTGCTGTGGTCATGGGCCGCGCTGCTGGTCTGCCTTACCGCGATCTACGCCTGGGCGACCTTTGCCTTCGGCCTGCGCTTTTCCAACCTGACCTATCGCGGCGTTCTCACCAACGGGCCTTACCGCTTCACGCGCCATCCTGCCTACCTGTCGAAAAACCTGTTCTGGTGGTGCTCGACCCTGCCGTTTCTCGTCACCAGCCACGCGTTGACCGACATGGTGCGCAACACCGTGCTGCTCGGCGTGGTCAGCGCGATCTATTTCTGGCGCGCCAAGACCGAGGAAGCGCATCTGCTGGGCGAAGATGCCAAGTACCGCGAATACCACGCCTGGATGGCTCAGAATGCGCCGATCACGCGGGGCCTGGGCTGGCTTCTCGGCAGGCTGCGCCCGCGCCGCCCGGTGCTGCAAGCGGCGAAGTGAGCGGGCGGGTCAAGGTCGCGTAGCCGAATGCCGTCAACCGGGACCTGATCCGCGATTCCCGCCTGCGCGGGGATGGCGACCGAAACGCGAAGAGCCCTGCGTTCAGAAGCTCTTCTGCTTGTAGACCTCGCACAGATCGCCGCCCCATTCGCCGTGGAAGCGTTCGAGCAGGCGCTGGGCCGGAACCTTGCCCGACGACACGATCTCGGCGAGCGGTTCGAGGTAGCCGGTCTCGTTGTCGCCGCCGGCGTTGAGCTTGCCGCGCGCGGCAAGGCCCGAACGGGCGATGTCGAGCACTTCGCCGGCGATGTCGCGCAAGGTGCCGCCACCGGGAAGCGGGGCGTCGAGGCCGAGCTTCGGGACGGAGCTGCGCAGCACTTCGCGGCCTTCCATGTCCCAGTCCTTCACCACGTCCCAGGCCGCGTCGAGCGCGGTCTGGTCATAGAGCAGGCCGACCCACAGGGCGGGCAGGGCGCAAATGCGGTTCCACGGACCACCGTCGGCCCCGCGCATTTCCAGGAAGGATTTCAGGCGCACTTCGGGGAAGGCGGTGGACAGGTGATCCTGCCAGTCGCTCATGCGCGGCAGTTCGCCGGGCAGGGCGGGCAGTTCGCCCTTCAGGAAGTCGCGGAACGACTGGCCCGCGGCGTCGATGTACTTGCCGTCGCGGAACACGAAGTACATCGGCACGTCGAGCATGTAGTCGACGTAGCGCTGGTAGCCGAAGCCCTGCTCGAACACGAAGGGCAGCATGCCCGTGCGCGCCGGGTCGGTGTCCGACCAGATGTGGCTGCGGTAGGAAAGATAGCCGTTGGGCTTGCCTTCGGTGAAGGGCGAATTGGCGAAGAGCGCGGTCGCCAGCGGCTGCAGCGCCAGCGAGGTGCGGAACTTCTGCACCATGTCCGCCTCGCTGGAATAGTCGAGGTTGACCTGGATGGTGCAGGTGCGCAGCATCATGTCGAGACCCATCGAGCCGACGCGCGGCATGTGCCGCAGCATGATGTCGTAGCGGCCCTTGGGCATGACCGGCAGTTCTTCGCGGGTCTTGTCCGGCCACATGCCCAGCCCGAGGAAGCCCTTGCCGATGCGGTCGCCGATGGTCTTCACCTGTGCGAGGTGGCGGCCGGTTTCGGCGCAGGTTTCGTGCAGGCTTTCCAGCGGCGCGCCGGAGAGTTCGAGCTGGCCTGCCGGTTCGAGGCTGACCGTGCCGTCGCTGCCCTTCATGGCAATGACGTTGCCGCCTTCCACGATCGGTTCCCAGCCGAATTCGGTCAGCGCCATCAACAGGTCGCGGATGCCGCCGGGCTCGTCATAGGACGGCGCGTGATGATCGGCCTTGTCGTAGACGAATTTCTCGTGCTCGGTCCCGATCCGCCACGCGGCGCGCGGCTTTTCGCCCGCGGCCATCGGCTCGGCGAGTTGGTCCAGGCTCTCGATCAGCGGATCGGCGCGATCCGATATCTCGCGGGTGCTCATGGCCGGGGAGGTAGTGGCGGCAAGGCCCGGACGCCAGCACTATTTGCTGCGGTGATAGTCAATTTCCGGAAGGCGACCAATCGCCCGCCACGGCCATCCAGAGCGCGGTGGCGGCAATGCTGGCAGTCTCGCCGCGCAGGATGCGCGGGCCCAGCGTGATCGGGCGCGCTTGCGGGAGGGCGCGGATAAGCGCGCGCTCCCCTTCGTCGAAGCCGCCTTCGGGCCCGACCAGCAGGGCGGCAGGGCCGCAGTGCGCGGCGAACTGCGCGGCGGCCGGCTCTCCACCCAGCTCGTCGGCGAAGAACAGCGCGCGATCCTCGGGCCAGTCGCGCAGCATCGCTTCCAGCCTGAGCGGCTCGGTCAGTTCGGGCAGCGCGGTGCGGGCACATTGCTCGGCCGCCTCGGTCACCATGGTGCGCGCCCGCTCTGGGTTGAGCTTGTCTGCCACGCAACGGCGCGTCACCACCGGCTGGATGCGTCGCACGCCCAGTTCGGTCGCCTTCTCCAGCACGAGGTCGAAGTTCGGCTTTTTCAGCAGCGCGGCGCAGAGCGTGAAGTCGGGAACCTCCTCGCGCTCGCGCAGCCGCTCACGCGCTTCGAGCACGACCTCGCGCTTGCCTGCCGAGACGACGGCGCAGGCCCATTCGCCGGTTTCGTCGTCGCACAGGATCACCGCGTCTCCGTCCGAGACGCGCATGACCTTGGACAGGTAGTGTGCCTGCGTCCCCTCGATCGCGACATGCGCGTCCTGCGCGACCGGACCGGGAACGAACAGGCGCGGCGCTGAGCGCGGCGGCCAGGCGGGAGTTGCAACCATGCTTCCTCTTACTGCCCCTGTCCCGCTTCGCAAACGTGCGCAGGACCGTAACCCACTGCTCGACGCCCATCGCGTCCAGGGTGGACATTCTGCCCAAGTGAACGATCATCCATGACACGCGGCACACAATCGACTAATTACGCCCGCGTGACCGAACCCGCATTTGTCCCCGATACGCAAAACCGCAGCCTTGTTTCGATGCTGCCGCCGTCCTTGCGCGACTATGCGATGCTGGCGCGTTTCGACCGGCCCATCGGCTGGTGGCTGCTGTTCTGGCCCTGCGCCTGGGGCGTGATGCTGGCGGGCGGCGAAGCGCGCTGGGACCTCGTGCTGTGGATGCTCGTCGGCTCGATCGCGATGCGCGGTGCGGGCTGCGTGTGGAACGATATCGTCGATGCCGATCTGGACCGCAAGGTCGCGCGCACGGCCAGCCGCCCGGTCGCGAGCGGGCGCGTCTCCCGGCAGGCCGCAACGATCTGGCTGTTCACGCTCTGCGCGGTCGGCCTCGTCGTGCTGTTCCAGCTGCGCTGGCAGGCGCAGGTCATGGCCCTGAGCAGCCTGGCCCTCGTCGCTGCCTATCCCTTCATGAAGCGGATCACCTGGTGGCCGCAGGTCTGGCTCGGCCTCGTCTTTACCTGGGGGGCACTGGTCGGCTGGGTCGAGATCCGCAGCGACCACATCGACGTTCTCGTCGCACTGTATGGCGGCTGCATTTTCTGGTGCATCGGCTACGACACGATCTACGCCCTGCAGGACCGCGAAGACGATGCCCTTGTCGGCATCCGCTCTGCTGCCTTGCGCCTGGGAAGCCACGTGCGCGCCGGAGTCGCCGGGTTCTATGCCCTTGCGATCGCCTTCTGGGCGCTGGCCTTCTGGACCCTGCGCGGCGACTGGGTCGCGCTCGTCGCATTGGTCCCGGTGGCGGCGCATCTGGGCTTCCAGGTCGTGACGCTCGATACCGATGACGGTGACAATGCGCTCGCCCGCTTCCGCTCCAACCGCGACGCCGGCATCGTCATGGCGCTGGCCTGCTGGGTGGTGGGCAACGCCGGCGTGATCTAGGACAGGTTGCCATGTGCAACCTCTACCGGATGACCAAGGGCGTCGACGAAGTCGCCAAGCTCTTCGAAGTCCTGCCCGAACGCGGCGCCAATTTCGCCGAGGAGGTCTATCCCGGCTATCCCGGCCTCGTCGTGGCCGAAGGCAAGGCGCAGGCGATGACATGGGGCTTTCCGCTGGTGCTCAAGGGCAGGCAGGGGCAGCCGCTCAAGCCCAAGCCCGTCACCAATGCCCGCGACGACAAGCTGGCCACCGCGTTCTGGCGCGACAGCTTCGATACGCGCCGTTGCCTTGTTCCCGTCACCGCCTGGGCCGAGGCCGAGGGCAGCAGGGGGCGGATGACGCGCACGTGGTACGGCGTGGAAGGGGAAGAGACTTTCGCCGTCGCCGGGCTCTGGCGACCGACCGCCGAATGGGGGCAGGCCTATACCATGGTGATGGTCGATTCCTGCCCGCAGATGGTCGAAGTGCATGACCGTATGCCGGTTCTCCTTCCCCGCGATGCGTGGGAGCAGTGGGTCACCGGCACACCGGAGGAGGCGCTGCGCCTGTGTCGCACGCCCGACCTTCCCCTGACGGTGGACCGGACGGACGAATTGTGGAGCGGAGGGGGCAAGCTGGCCCGGGGCGGTGGGAATACCACGCCCCGGCTCTTGTGATCAGCGGCTCATTCATAACTCACCAGTTCGAATTCGATGCCGTCCCAGTCGAGGAAGTAGAACCTGCGACCGGGTTCGTAGTCGGCGTGGTTGAAGGGGACGAGACCGGCATCGGCGACGATCTTCTCGGCGGCGTCGAGGTCGTCGACGACGATGCCGACGTGGTTGAGCGGCGCGCCCTTGGCGAAGCGCTCGTGCTCCTTGCGGTCGGTATAGACGGCGATGTAGCCGAACTCCTCGCCGACATGGATCGTCTCGCCGCCGTTGAGGGCCGGACCGCGCCAGCGTTCTTCCCAGCCGAGCAGGTCCTGCAGCAGCCTGGACGAGCGCTCGATGTCGCTCACGGTGATGTTGGCGTGTTCCAGTCTTCCCTTAGGCATGTGCATTTCTCCTTGGTTTCCAGCGATCCGCGCCCGCGGCGAATCACTCGGCTTGCCCAAGGTGCAACCTCAAGTTAACTTGAGGTCAAACGTAAAATGGAGACCTTGCGATGACCGCCAAGGGCGTGACCGACCGCTTCATCTCGATCGGCGATCTCTCGCGCCGCACCGGCGTCGCGGTCTCGGCGATCCGGTTCTACGAAGAGAAGGGGCTGCTCGTCTCGCTGCGCACTTCGGGCAACCAGCGGCGCTTCCTGCGCTCGGACATCCGCCGCGTCAGCTTCATCCTGATCGCGCAGAAGCTGGGTCTGGGCCTGGCCGAGATCGAGCGCGAACTGGCGCAGCTGCCGCAGGGACGCACGCCGACGATCGAGGACTGGGAGCGCATCAGCCTGTCCATGCGCGAGGCGATCGACGCGAAGATCGCGCTGCTCGAACTCACCCGGCGCAAGCTGGACGAATGCATCGGCTGCGGTTGCCTGAGCTTGACGAAATGCCGCCTCTACAATGCTGACGATGCGGCCGGGGCAGAAGGCACCGGACCGCGTTTCGTGCTGAAATAGCTATTCGGCCGCCAGCAGTTCCTCGGCCGCGCCAAGGTCCACGCTGACGAGACGCGAGACGCCCTTTTCGACCATCGTCACGCCGAACAGGCGGTGCATGCGGCTCATCGTCACGGCATTGTGGGTGACGATCAGGTAGCGCGTCTCGGTTTCGCGGGTCATGGCTTCGAGCAGGTCGCAGAAGCGCTCGATATTGGCATCGTCGAGCGGCGCGTCGACCTCGTCCAGCACGCAGATCGGCGCCGGGTTGGTGAGGAACAGCGCAAAGATCAGGGCGACTGCGGTCAGCGCCTGTTCGCCGCCCGAGAGCAGCGTCAGCGACTGCAGGCGCTTGCCCGGCGGCTGGGCGAAGATCTCCAGGCCGGCCTCGAGCGGATCGTCGGAATCGACCAGCGCCAGATGCGCCTGTCCGCCCTGGAAGAGCTGCTGGAAGAGGCGACGGAAATGCGCGTCGACCGCCTCGAAGGCCGCGCGCAGGCGTTCGCGCCCTTCGCGGTTGAGGTTGCCGATCGAACCGCGCAGGCGGTTGACCGCTTCGGCCAGTTCGGCCTTCTCGGTGACGCTGACGCCCAGTTCCTCTTCAGCTTTGGCCAGTTCGTCGGCGGCGACGAGGTTGACCGGGCCGATGCGCTCGCGCTCGGCGACGAGCCTGTCCATCGTCGCGGTTTCCGCCTGTGCGCCGGAGACCTGCGCGGAATCGAAGGCGAAGCGCTCGGGCAGGACGGGGGGCGGGCACTGGAAGCGCTCGCCCGAAAGTCGCGTCATCTCGACCCGGCGTTCGTCCTCGTTCTCGGCCCGGGCGACGGCACCGGCGCGGTTCTCACGCGTACTGGCGAGCTTTTCCTGCGCATCGGCCAGTTCGGCATCGGCCTTGCGCGCAGCCTCGGTCGCGGCAGCGACGGCCACTTCCGCCTTGCCCAGTTCGTCGGAGAGGCGATTGCGCACGACTTCCCCGGCTTCGATTTCGGCCATGATCGAGGCGGGCTTGGCGGCGAAGATGGCGCGCTCGGCTTCGATCTCCTCGAGCCTGCCGGCCATCTGGGCGAGGCGATTGGTGGCATCGCCGGCGCGGCCCTGCCAGTTGCGGATGTCGCTGCGCTGCGACGCAGTGCGTTCGCGCCCGACCGCCAGCGCCTGATCGTGCGCGGCAAGCGCGGCCGTGGCGGATTGCAGCCCGTTCCTGGTAGTCTCGTTCTTCCTGCGTGCGGCCTCCAGCGCGGCACGGCCGGTTTCGGGGTCGGGCAGCGCCTTGCGCTTGTCTTCGGCAGCGGCAAGGTCCTGCGCGGCGGTCTTGCGCTGTTCGGCCAGTTCGCCGACCTGCATATCGAGTTCGGCGCGGCGGGCCCGTTGGCGTTGGCGCTGGTCTTCGGCCTGATCGGCGGCGCGAAGGGCGCTGCGTTCGGCATCGGTGGCCTGCGCGATGGCGCGTTCGGCGGCGATGACCGCGGCCTGCAGCGCGGAGAGTTCCTGCTGCACCTTTGCCTGACGCGCTTCGGCAACCGCCACGGCCTCTCGCAGCGGCGGCAGCTGGGCGTCGAGTTCGGCGAAGCGGTTCTCGGCTTCGAGCCGGGCAGCTTCGGCGGCCCCTTCGCCGCGTGCGACGAAGCCGTCCCAGCGGCGCAGCACGCCCGAACGCGTGACCAGCCATTCGCCGGCCTTGAGAGCGCGGCCGTCATCCTCGCCCACGACATGGACCAGCGCGAGACGCGCCCTGAGTTCCGGCGGGCACTGGGTGACGTGCGCGGCAAGGCTGTCGGTCACGGGTGTGGGCGCCTCGGCGCCGGTCCAGAAGCGACCGTCGGCGCCGTCGACCTTGCCCAGCGGCGCCTTGGCGTCGCGGCCCAGTACGGCGGCCAGCGCGCGTTCGTAGCCCGGGGCGGCGCGAACCGCGTCGATTGCGACGGGCAGGCCATGTGCGGCCTTGGCGCCCTTGGCGCGGGCCTCGCGGTCCCGGACGAGGGCGCCATGTTCGCGCTCGATTCCGGTGAGATCGGCGCGCGTGCCTGCAAGGTCCGAGGCGGCGGCATCGCGCTGGGCCTGCAGCTCTGCCTTGCGGACCTGCTGCGCTTCAAGTCCTTCGCGCGCTTCGGCAAGGGCCTTTCCCGCAGCTTCGGCTTTCGCGCGCGCAGCGGCGACGACCGCGTCGAGGTCGCCGGCCGCTTCAAGCGCCTCGATCTGCGACTGCAGGCGTTCGGCTTCGGAATCGAGGCGGGCAAGCCGGTTCCTTGCCTGCGCCAGTTCGGCTTCGGCGATGCGCCATTCGGCTTCGACGCCGGCCTGTTGGGCGGTCGCCTGCGCCAGTTCGAGTTCGGCGGCGCGGGCAGCGCGTTCGGCGCCTTCCAGGGCATTGGCCAGACGGGGGCGGTGTGCCTCGTCGGCTTCGAGCTGCTTTTCGCTCTCGGCCAGCTCGCGTTCGAGGCGCGAAAGCGCCTGTGCCGCGTCGCGGGTCACGCGGTCGGCATCGCCACGGTCTTCCTCGAGCCGGGTCTTCTGCCGTTCGAGATCGGCCAGACGCTGTTCTGCCGCTTCGAGCTGGCTGGTGAGCGTGGCCATGCGGTGCCCCTGCGCATTGGCATCGTCGCGGCGGTCGGCCAGTTCGTCGCGCGCTTCGATCAGCGCTTCGGCAGCGGCGGCCTGCCCGTCCTGCGCCAGCTTTGCGGCTTGCTGTGCCTCGTTGACGCGGGCCTCGGCGGCCTGGGCTTCCTTGCGCGCGGCCTCGGCGGCCGCGGCGGCATCGCGCCAGCGGGCAAAGACCAGCCGCGCTTCGGCCAACCGGATTTCGTCGGTCAGCGCCTTGTACTTTTCAGCCGCCTTGGCCTGACGGCGCAGTGTGGCGACCTGCTTGTCCAGCCCGGCCATGATGTCTTCGAGGCGGGCGAGGTTGGTTTCGGTCGCACGCAGTTTCTGCTCGGCGTCCTTGCGACGCACGTGGAGCCCGGCGATGCCCGCCGCTTCTTCCAGCATGGCGCGGCGTTCGGTGGGCTTGGCGGCGATGACCGCGGCGATCTTGCCCTGGCTGACCAGCGCGGGCGAATGCGCGCCGGTGGCGGCGTCGGCGAAGATCAGCGCGACGTCCTTGGCACGCACGTCGCGACCGTTGACGCGATAGGCGCTGCCCGCCCCGCGTTCGATCCGGCGCACGACTTCAAGCTCTTCGCGCTTGCCGTCGATGGGGGCGGTCTCCCCGGTCAGGACGACTTCGGCGAAGCTGCGCGGAGGGCGGCTGGAGGTGCCTGCGAAGATCACGTCTTCCATGCCGCCGCCGCGCATCGACTTGGGCGAGCTTTCGCCCATGACCCAGCGGATCGCTTCGAGAAGGTTGGACTTGCCGCAGCCGTTGGGGCCGACGACGCCGGTCAGCCCCGGTTCGATGCGCAGTTCGGAGGGCTCTACGAAGCTCTTGAATCCACTGAGCTTGAGCCGCCTTATGCGCATCGGGTCGCCCTTATCGAAGCCTGAGCCGGCGCATCAGCGCGCGCCGGCCTGCTGCAGCTTGGTCTGCAGTTCGTCCCAGCCCATCGAACCGACCGACGTGCCGTTGAGGATGAACGTCGGGGTGCCCGTGACGTTGAATTCCTTGGTCGCCTTCTCGGTCTGGTCGGCAAGGGCCTTGGCCTTGGCGCTGTCGGCAAGGCAGGCCTTCGCCTGGTCGAGCGCGATCCCGCGCGAGGCGAAGAATTCGGTCATGCCCGATGCCTGCGCGATGGCGGGGATCTGCTGCGGCGGCGACATCGCGCCGATGGCCTTGAGCTGGTCCTCGCCCAGCGCCTGCACGTTCTGGAACATGTTGGGCTGCCAGGCCCAGAACTGTTCGCTGAGCGGGATCACCGCCTCGGTCGCGCCGCAAGTGGCCAGCAGCGAGGCCGGCACGTCATAGGGGTTGAGCATGAAGTAGCGCAGTTCGTAGCTGACGCGGCCGCTGGCGACATAGTCGTCGCGCAGCTTGGCGAAGCTTTCCTTGGCGAACTCGGCGCAGTGCGAGCAGCTCAGCGCGCCGTATTCGACGAGCTTGATCGGTGCATCGGGATTGCCGAGGCGATAGCCGCCTTCGTCGGTCTTCGCGACCATGTCCGACCAGCTCTTGCCGGCAGGAGCGGCGATCGGGGCGATCGGCTCGTTCGAAACCGGTGCGGCCTCGTCCTTCTTTTCGCCGCAGGCGGCAAGGCCAAGGGCGAGCGGTGCGGCGATCAGGCCCAGCGCGACGTTACGGAAGCGAAAACGGGTCATCGAAGCGAATCCTTTGCGAATTGAAAATGGCTAACCCATGGTCCGGACAGATCAAGGGCACGTGGGGTCCGGCAGGGGACATCTCCACAGCTAACCCCCGGATTTCGGCGAAACCGCCGTTTTTGCGGCCTAGATCCGGCCGGCCTGCAGCGCCGCGGCGCGGTCGCTGAGCAGTTTCGAGAGATGCTCCCAGTCGTGTACCTGCTGCACTTCGCCGTTGACGACGAAGCTTGGCGTGCCGGTCAGGCCCAGCGATCCGGCGGCCGACTGCTGCGCGCGCAGCTTGTCGAGCATGGCGCTGTCGTTCAGGCAGCGGTCCGCCTGCGCGCGGTCGATGCCCCACTGCTGCATCCTGGCATAGAAGCCCAGGTCCCCGGCGATGGCGCGCATGCGGGCCGGGATTTCTCCCTGTCCCCAGCGCGCCAACTGTTCCGGCGTCATCTTCCGCACCGTGCCGAGCCACTGGTCCTGCGAGGCGAAGAAGGCATTGTGGCGCACCCAGAAGCGCTTCGGATCGCCGCAGGAGGTCAGCATCGCGACGGTCAGGTCGATCGGGTTGCGCACCAGGTTGGTGACGGTGATCTGGATCTGGCCCTTGGGGATCAGAGTCGTGCGCAGGACCGGGTCCGATTCGCGGTGGAACACAGCGCAGTGCGGGCAGGTGTAGCTGACGAACTCGGTCATCTTGATCGGTGCTTCGGGATTGCCCAGCGTATGGCTGCCATTCGCCGTCACGCCCGTCACGCCGTTCCAGTTGCCTTTCGCGGCGGCCTGCGGCCTGGCCTTTGCGGTGGGCGCTGGCTGGGGCGGGCTGGCGGCCATGCTCAGCGCGGCGCAGGAGGCAAGGGCGATTGTACGGGCAGCGTTGCGGGCAATGGACTTCACGAATGACGGCTTCATCACTTGTCCTTCTGGTCTTCCTTGGCGGCCATGCTCCGCGCCAGCGATTCCAGCACGGCCCGAAGTTCCGGGTCGCCGATGTCGCGCAGCGATTCGCCCAGCTCAATCGGCACCGGCTTGAGCGAAGGCGGAGCAGACCTGCGGTCTGAAGCAGGCGGTGCCTTAACCTCGCCTTGCCGGATCTTGGCTTTTGCCACCGCATTGTAGCCGAAAAAGCGGTTCACCCGGTCGATGATCTCTGGAATGACGTGCTGGATCATCGGTGCATGGGCAGGCATTACGACGAGCTGGAGAATGCCGTCGCTCTTTTCGCCGGGCGGGAAGCGGATCGATTCGGGGGAGCATACGCGGGCGTGACGGGCACCGACGATCTCGGGCCAGCGGGTCACCACGCTCGATTGCACGAAGCCGAAGCGGCGAAACGCGGTACGCCCGACTTCGGGCATCAGGTCCGATATCGCGCGCGCCTGCCCGCCGCGCGGGCGTTCGTAACGCTTGAAGCCGGGCGTGGTCTTGCCCGATTTGCTCGATTGTTTGCCGCGATCCCGTTCCATTACCGGCGCTGCAATGCCATAGCGGGCCCATGGAAGCCAGTTCCGATACGATCTCGCGCAAGCTTCTCAACTGGTATGATGCCCATGCGCGGGACCTGCCGTGGCGTGCGCGCCCGGGTGCGCCGGCTCCCGATCCCTACCGCGTCTGGCTCTCGGAGGTCATGCTGCAGCAGACCACCGTTGCCGCGGTGAAGGACTACTTTGCCGAGTTCACGAGGCGCTGGCCCGATGTGACTGCCCTGGCCGCAGCGCCGGACGAGGAGGTCATGGCCGCCTGGGCGGGCCTTGGCTACTACGCCCGGGCCCGCAACCTCTTGGCCTGCGCGCGCGAGGTTGCGGCGCGCGGCGGGCGCTTTCCCGACAGCGAGGACGAACTGCGCGCGCTGCCGGGGCTGGGCGCCTATACCGCCGCCGCGGTTGCCGCCATCGCCTTCGGCCGCCGTGCGGTGGTGGTCGATGCCAACGTCGAGCGTGTCGTCGCCCGGCTCTTCGCGCTCGATACGCCGCTGCCGGGCGGACGCACCGCGATCCGCGAGAAGGCCGATGCGATCACGCCCGATCTGCGCAGCGGGGACTTTGCGCAGGCGATGATGGATCTGGGCGCAACCGTGTGCACCAGCCGCACGCCGCGCTGCCTGCTCTGCCCGCTCTCGGCCGATTGCGAGGGGCGGGCCCTTGGCGAGCCGGAGCGGTTCCCGGTGAAGGCGCCCAAAAAGGCCAAGCCGGCACGCCGCGGCCGGGCCTTCTGGATCGAGCGGGACGATCGCGTCTGGCTGGTACGTCGCCCGGGCAAGGGGATGCTCGGCGGGATGCGGGCGCTGCCCGACGACGGTTGGCATTCGCGCGGCGACGGCAGCGGCGAAGGACCGCTGGACGGTCCGTGGGAAAGCGCCGGCAAGGTCGGCCACGTCTTCACGCACTTCTCGCTAGAGCTGAACCTTGCGGTTTATCTCGGCAATCAATGCGATAGTCTCCCCGCGCAGGAGGGGGAGTGGTGGCCGCTGGACCGGATCGGGGAAGCCGGCCTGCCCACGCTATTCGCCAAGGCGGCGCAGCTCGCGCTAGCCGGGACGGGAGAGACGGCATGATTCGCACGATGGCCCGGCTCGAGGCCGCGATGGACCGGCGCGCGCTGCTGCGCATGGGGGCCTGCGCCGGCCTCGGCGCTGCACTGATGCCGCGCCTTGCGCTCGCCGCTTCCGATCCGGACCTGTTGCCGCAAGTGCGCGCGGTGGTGGAGCGCTGGGTGGGCCCCGGCAAGTTTCCCGGCATGGTCGCCTCGCTCGGCATCCCGGCGCGCGAGCCGCAATTCGTCGCACGCGGATCGGAAGGCTTTGCCGATGGCGACGCGGTAACGGCGGACAGCCTGTTTCGCATCTATTCGATGACCAAGCCGGTCACCGGCATGGCCGCCATGCAGCTTGTCAGCGAAGGCAGGCTCGGCCTCGACCAGCCGCTCTACGAGATTCTGCCCCGGTACCGGCACATGCAGGTGCAGGACACCTACGACGGACCGATCACCGAACTGCATCCGGCCCGTTCGCCGATCACGATCCGGCACCTTCTCACCCATACCTCGGGCATCGGCTACACCATCATCCAGAAAGGTCCGATCAAGGACCTGATGGAGCGCAAGGGCCTTGTCGCGGGACAGATCAGCCGCATGAAGATCCCCGGCGTGTTCGAAGGCGAGCCGGTCCACGGCCTCGATCGCTTTGCCGATCGCCTTGCCGAAGTGCCGCTGGTCGCCGATCCGGGCACGCGCTGGAGCTATTCCATGGGGCTCGACCTGATGGGCCGGGTGATCGAGGTGGCCAGCGGGCGCAGCTTTGCCGATTACCTGCGCGAGACGATCTTCGAACCGGCCGGGATGACGAGCACTTTCTTCCAGGTGCCGCAGTCCGATGCCGGTCGCCTGACCACGAACTACGGGGCGCTCGGCACGCTGCTGGTGCCCATCGATACCGGCGCGGATTCGATCTTCCTCGAAAAGCCGCCGTTCCCGTTCGGCGGCGCCGGGCTGGTCAGTTCTCCGCGCGACTACGACCGCTTCCTGCGCATGCTTGCCCAGTCTGGCATGATCGACGGGCAGCGCGTGCTGGCCGCACAGGCCGTGCATGCCGGGACCGGCGACCTGCTGCCTGCAGGCGTGACGATCCCGGCTGCGTTTGGCGGTGCCGCCGGTTTCGGTGCCGGAGGACGCGTGGGGCGCGGCGGCGAGGCCGGGATCTACGGTTGGTCGGGCGCGGCGGGGACGGTCGGCATGGTCGACACGGTCCATGCCCTGCGCTCGCAGATCTTCGTGCAGTTCATGCCGCCCAACGCGGTGGACCTGCTTCCCGAGTTCCAGGCCGCGCTCAAAGCCGATGTCATGGCCCTGCTGGAGAAACGCTGACGTGATTGCCCCCGACCTGGCCCCGATTGCCTTCTCCGGATCGCACCTCGACCGCGCCGATCACATCCGCAGCGATGCGGCCGCGCTCGATGCGCTGATGAACTGGAAAGCCCGGCTGCTGCGCATGGATGGTCTCGATCCGGTGCTTTCGCCCGAGGGCGCGCTGGAATGGGGCAGTCTTGCCGATGCCGCGCCCGACAGCGAGCTGGTGTTCCTCGGCCTCGACGGCGAGCGGGGCTGCTTTGCCGAAGTGCGTTCGTCCTATCCTGCGGGCAGTCCCCATGCCGGGCCGGCAAGCTGGAATGCGATGGCCGTGCTGGGTGCGGGCGAACTGGCGACTTACGGCGGTGCCCGCTCGTTGATCGGCTGGCATGCGCGCCACCGCTTCTGCGCCGTGTGCGGACAGCCCACGCGGCTTGCCAAGGGCGGCTGGCAGCGCTTCTGCACTTCGGAAACCTGCAGTGCCGAGCATTTCCCGCGCGTCGATCCGGTGACAATCATGCTGGTCGAGCACGAGGGCAAGGTGCTGCTGGGCCGTCAGCCGCGGTTTCCCGAGCGGCGCTATTCGACGCTGGCCGGTTTCGTCGAGCCGGGCGAGACGATCGAGGAGGCGGTCGCCCGAGAAGTGCTGGAGGAAGCCGGGATCAGGGTTCGCGACGTGACCTACATCGCCAGCCAGCCCTGGCCATTCCCGTCCTCGTTGATGATCGGCTGCCACGCCTATGCGGAGACGACCGAGATCACCATCGACGAGACCGAACTGGACGATGCCCGCTGGTTCAGCCGCGAGGATGTGGTCGAAGCCCTCGAGGCGATCGGCCGCGGCGAACTGGGCCGGGCCTTCGGTGCGCCGCCGAAGACGGCGATCGCCCATGTCCTCATGCGCTGGTGGATCGACCGCGGCTGACGCACCGTTCAGGGCGAGGGGAGGAGGAAGCCGACCCTCACGCGCGCGGGCGCGAAAGTCGGATTCCTGCGAGGATTACTTGGTCTTGACGGCAACCAGCAGCGGCTGGCCGTCGTTGCGGCGGGCGAGGGCGACGGTGCGCTGCTCGGCCGCAGATGCCTGAGCGCTCGTGCGGCAGCGGGTCATGTCGCTGACTTCGTCGAGGCGGCGGACATCGGCCTTGCCGCAGACCTTGCGAACGGCCCGCTCAAGGCGCTGGTCGAGCGTGTCGAGACCGGCCTGGCTCGAAAGGTTGAGGTCGTCGTAGGCAACCGGAACGGTGCGCGCGCCGTCGGTTGCGGCGTTGGCGGACACGGCAACGGTGAGGGCCGCAACGGCGGCAAGCGAAGCGAAGGCGAAGGTTTTCATGTCGGATCTCCGGGCGCCGAAGCGCTGTCTAAAAAGGGCATGATGCGACCCGGATTTCTTCGATTATGCTTGCCGTCTTTGTATTTTTATCCGGCAAGACTGACACCGGTTTCGCCGAGGCGAGTAAACCGGTTGTAAGGCTGATTTTACTCTTTCCCCCAAACGTGACTTGACGCGCCACTATTCTGCGGGCGTTCTTTTGTCTACTCTTTGTTGATTTTTTATTACGCTTTTTTGTGAAAAGGCGAAATATGCAGTTGGAAACGTCATTGTGAACGTTCTTCTCTTGCAGTCGATGCGGGGCGTTGGGGGGACGCAGGACTTCAGCCGATGGTCCGCCCCGAAAGGAAGGCGTCTCCGGACGGTTTCCCGGATGCCGGTTCAGGTGCCGATATCAGACTGCGTTTTCAGACGAGGCCGAGTTTCGCCAGCTCGCGCGCCAGCTTGGGCGGCATGACGTCGCCCGAACTTTCACCGTCGCCCAGGTCGCGGGGGGCGTCTTCGTCCTTGAGATAACGCCAGCCCTGGTGCGCGCGCTTGGGCTTGGTGACGACCGGGATCAGCTTGGGGGCAAGGCGAATCCACCAGCGGCCGTCTTCGCGCTGTTCGAAGCCGAGGATCGGGGAGCGGCCGATCAGCGCGTGCTCGTAGATCCAGTAGAGCGATCCGCCGACCATCTCCTCGTGCCGCTTGGGCAGGTAGCGCGTCGTCAGGCGCGCCTCGCCGATGTCCGCATGGCTTTCCAGCCAGGCGCGCAGGTCCGCCGGGCTCTCGGCGGAATAGGCGATCTTGGTCATGTGCAGCGGCATGGGGACGAAGATAGGTATTCGTGCCGGGTCAGGCGAGTCCGGTCAGCACGGCAAGACCGAGGAACGAGAAGAATCCCATGGTGTCGGTGGCCGTCGTGACGAAAACCGCGGACGAAACGGCCGGGTCGATCCGGAAACGGTCGAGCGTGACCGGCACGAGGATGCCCGCAAGACCGGCGACGAGGTTGTTGATCACCATGGCCGCTCCGATGACGGCGCCCAGCAGCGGGTTGGAGAACAACAGCGTGGTCCCCCCTCCGATCAGCATGCCGAGCGCGGCACCATTGGTCATGGCGATGCGCAGTTCGCGCAGGATCATGCGCACGGTGTTGGAATCGGTCAGCTGGTTGGTGGCGATGGCGCGCACCACAACCGCCAGCGTCTGCGTCCCGGCATTGCCGCCCATGCCCGAGACGATCGGCATGAGCACCGCAAGCAGCGCGAAACGGGTGATCGCGCCCTGGAACAGCCCGACCACGGACGATGCAAGGATCGCAGTGGCGAGGTTGACGCACAGCCAGGTCAGGCGCGCACGCACGGTGATCAGGATCGGCTCGTTGATGTCGCCGTCGCCTGCACCGGACAGGCGCAGGATGTCCTCGCTGGCCTCTTCCTGGATAATGTGGACGATATCGTCGACGGTGATCTGGCCGATCAGGCGACCGGCGGAATCGGTCACCGCGGCGGAGATCAGCGCGTATTTCTGGAAGCGCAGCGCCACTTCTTCCTGGTCCATGTCGACCGGGATCAGCGTCTGGTCGCGCGACATGACGTCGTAGAGCGGAATGTTGCGCGGGCAGCGCAGGATCCACGAAAGCGCGCAGGTGCCCACCGGCCGGTGCATCGCGTCGACGATGAAGACTTCCCAGAACTCGGTCGGCAGTTCGCGGTGTTCGCGCAGGAAGTCGATGAGGTCGCCCACCGTCATCGTCTCGGGCACCGCGACGAACTCGCGGCTCATCAGACGGCCGGCGGATTCCTCGGGGTAGGAAAGCGCGGCCTCGATTGCGGCGCGGTCTTCGGGATCGAGTTCGGCAAGGACCGCCTGCTGGTCCTCGCGGTCGAGGTCCTCGATCATCGCGACAGCGTCGTCGGTGTCGAGCTGCTCGGCGATCTCGGCGACGACGTCGGCGGGCAGCGCCTCGATCAGGAGCTCGCGGACCCAGTCGTTGAGTTCGGCGATGACCTCCACGCCCATGAGGTCGCGAATCGAGCGGGCGAGCAGGAGGCGTTCATTCTCGTCGACCAGCTCGAAAAGGTCGGCGATGTCGGCCGGGTGAAGCGGCTCGACCAGCTCGTAGACGCGGTCGGAGTCCTCTTCGTCGAGCGCATCCATGACGTTGCGCACGAATTCGGGCTTGAGGCGGTTTTCCTCGTCGAGGCTCTCGCTCTCGGGCGCAGGCGATTCCGCGTCCGCCTCCACAGCGACGGCGCCGTCTTGCTTCAGTTCGTCGTCGAGGTCCGCGCCGCTCATAAGCGCCGGTCTAAGCGTCAATTTCGCAATTGCAACAGGCGAAGGGAGGGGGCGGCGGATAGCTGTGCGGATACTTGTTCCGCAGGCGCGTGCGTGACATTGGCGAGACGCAGCCTATATCGGGCCGGAGCCCGGATCCGCATCGACGCGGACAACAGGAGATTACAGATGGCCGACGAATACCTGACGCTCACTCTCGACACCGGCAGCGGCGGTGGCGACGTCAAGATCAAGCTTCGTCCCGACCTGGCCCCCGGCCACGTCGAGCGCATCAAGGAGCTGACCGGCGAGGGCTTCTACGACGGCGTGAAGTTCCACCGCGTGATTCCCGGCTTCATGGCGCAGGGCGGCTGCCCGCAGGGAACCGGCATGGGCGGTTCGGACAAGCCGGACCTGCAGGCCGAATTCAACGCCGAGCCGCACGTGCGCGGCGTCTGCTCGATGGCCCGCACCAGCTACCCGCATTCGGCCAACAGCCAGTTCTTCATCTGCTTCGACGACGCCACGTTCCTCGACAAGCAGTACACCGTCTGGGGTCAGGTGGTCGAAGGCATGGAACACGTAGACGCGCTGCCCAAGGGCGAGCCGCCGCGTGAGCCGGGCAAGATCGTCAAGGCGACGATCTCGGAAGGCTGAGCCTTACCGGTTCGAATGCAAGAAGGGGCGCCCCGGCAGGGGCGCCCCTTTTTCGTTGGCTCGGTGACCGGATCGACCTTCGACTTTCGTATCGATCCACGGTCCCGGGGCAAAGGGGGGGGAAGCTGCCCGCCGATTACAGCCCTGCTTGCAGCAGCCACTCGTGGAAGATGCGGACGGGGCGGGTTTCCAGCGCCTTGGGGCGGCAGACGAACCAGTAGCGGAAGGGGCTCTCGACATCGATGTCGAACAGGCGGGCGAGGCGATTGTCGTGCGACCGGCGGAAGTGGTCGTCGTGCATGATCGCGATGCCCAGCCCCTGTGCCGCTGCTTCGAGCACGAGCTGGCCGGAGTCGAACCGGTCGATCGATGCCGGTTCGAGCTGCGGCATGCCGATCGCCGTTTTCCAGGCATCGAAGCTGTCGAACAGGTCGTTGTGGATCAGGATGGTCTGCCTGGAGAGCTTTTCTGCATCGGGAACCGAGCCGATTTCCTCGGCCAGTTCCTTCGACACGATGCCGTAGACCTTGTTGTGGTCGAGCTGGATCCGGTAAAAGTTGGAATCGGGCTCCTTGGCCAGGATGATCGCCGCGTCGAGGGTGTCGCCGACGCGATCCTCGAGGTGGGCACCGGTGTCGATGTCGATGTGCAGGCGCGGGTGCAGCTTGCGCAGTTCGGGCAGGCGCGGGAACAGGCGCTGGCCGCCGAACAGGGTCGGCACGCCAAGATGCAGGCGCAGGACCTGGCCGCGGTCGATCTGCGATTCGACGGCTTCGGCCAGTTCTTCCAGTTTCGGGCCGACGACGTTGTAGAAGGCCTGGCCTTCGTCGGTCAGCTTCATCGCCTGGTGCTGGCGGGTGAACAGGCGCTTGCCTGTGAAATCCTCCAGCGCGGCGACGCGGCGGGAGAGGGCGGAAGGCGAGAGGGCAAGTTCACTGGCCGCCGCCTTGGCCGAACCAAGGCGGACGACGCGCACGAAGGCTTCAAGTGCGCGCAGAGGGGGGAGGCGGCGTACGGGCAATGTTTCGTCTTTTCATCCGGTCACGGGTCAACTGCTGGGCAGATGACGGCATCATTCTGGTTCGCTCTCGAGCTCCTCTACCGGAGGATGCAACCGCAATCGCGTGACGTGTCGCTCATTTCCTTCGGTTACCTCGATTCGCCAGCCGCTGTCGTGTTCCAGGATCGCTCCGACCTGTGGAACCTGCTCAGCCAGTACGAAGGCGAGGCCGCCCAATGTATCTACTGCTTCTTCAACTTCGGCAAGTCGCGGATCGATTCGTTCCGCAACTTCATCGAGTTCCACGCGTGCGTCGGCTTCCCACATGCCGTCTTCTAACGGCAGGAGAAGTTCTTCGGGCGCATCGTCGTGTTCGTCTTCGATATTGCCGACGATTTCCTCGACGAGGTCCTCGATGGTGATGATGCCGTCGGTCCCGGAATATTCGTCGATCACGACCGCCAGGTGGGTGCGGCGCGCGCGCATGTCGGCCAGCACATCCAGCGCCCCGCGCGCCTGGGGCACGTAGAGCGGCTGGCGCATCAGGCTGGTCCAGTCGGCCGGAGCCGGCAGTCCGCGCGCAAGGATCGGGAAGATATCCTTGATGTGGATCATCCCGCGGATCTCGTCGAGCGATTCTCCGTAGACCGGCATGCGGCTGTGCCCGTGGTCCGCAAAGGCCTCGACCACTTCTTCCCAGCTTGCCGAGGCGGGGATGGCGATGATGTCGCCGCGCGGCACGGCTACGTCGTCGGCGTCATGCTCGCTGAAATGCAGGAGGTTGCGCAGCATCTGCCGCTCGAGCTGCGACAGGTCGCCATTGGTCTGCGCCCCGTCATCGGCGTCGCCCTCGTGCTCGTTGATGACGTCCTCGATCTGCGCCCTGAGCGACTGATCTGCGTCCGCGTGGAAAAGTCTCCGAAAGACACGCCAAAGCGTGCCGCTACTGTCCGGATCTCCCGAGCCGGGCTCGGTGTGGCGGCCATTGTCGGCCATCGTGACTGGTTACCCCTTCAAACCTGATTCAGTCGTCATATGGGTCGGCGATCCCCAATTGGGCAAGTGCTTTCGTCTCCAGCGCTTCCATTGCCTCGGCGTCGGCATCGGAAATCTCGTGGTCGTGGCCCGCCAGATGGAGCAGCCCGTGGACGACGAGGTGGGTCGCATGATCCGCGACGGAAACCCCCTTTTCCGCGGCTTCACGGGCGCATGTCTCGAAGGCGAGGGCGATGTCGCCGAGCATTTCGGGCGGTCCCTCGGCCGTCAGATCGAGAACCTGATCGCGTTCAAGCATCGGAAAGGAAAGGACATTGGTCGGCTTGTCCTTTTCGCGCCATTCGCGGTTCAGGACGTGGACTTCGGCATCGGAGGTGAACAGGATGCTCGTTATCAGGCGCGGATTCGCCAGCTCGGGCGCCACCGTGCCCAGGGCCGCGCAGGCGCGCTCGGTCAGCTCCGCCCAGTCGGTGCTTTCCGGCCAGGGCTCTTCGATATCGATTTCGAGATTCATCGGTGCCGTCTCTAGCGGTTTGCAGTGGGACAAGGAAGCGCGATCCCCGCCATCGCGGGGATGACGGGGCGACTTGGAACGAGGAGGGATGGACCGGATCGCGGGAATTCACGACCCCACCGTTCAGCCGTTACCCCCGCGAAGGCGGGGGTCCCGCTGCTGGGGAAACACAGGCAGGCCGAGCCTCACTTTTTCTCGTCGTACTGCGACAGGGGGCCCTCATAAGCCTCGACGATCCGCCCGACGATCGGGTGGCGCACGACATCGGCGGCGGTGAAGCGGGTGACGTTGATGCCGTCGATCCCCTCGAGCTTCTGGACCGCGTCGGCGAGGCCGCTCATGCGTTCTCCGCCGGGGATGTCGATCTGCCGGGGGTCGCCGCAGACGACCATGCGGCTGTTCTGGCCGAAGCGGGTGAGGAACATCTTCATCTGCTCGCGCGTGGTGTTCTGCGCTTCGTCGAGGATGACGAAGGCGTCGGCCAGCGTGCGGCCGCGCATGAAGGCGATCGGCGCGATCTCGATCTCTCCCGAGGCGAGGCGTCGTTCCACCTGTTCGGGCGGCATGCAGTCGTAAAGCGCATCGTACAGGGGGCGCAGGTAGGGGTCGACCTTGTCCTTCATGTCGCCGGGCAGGAAACCCAGCTTCTCACCGGCTTCGACTGCCGGGCGCGAGAGGATCAGGCGTTGCACCGAACCGGTCATGAGCTGGCTGACCGCCTGTGCCACGGCGAGGTAGGTCTTGCCGGTGCCGGCCGGGCCGAGCGCGAAAATGACGTCCGAACGGGCCAGCGCACGCATGTAGTCGATCTGCGTCGCGGAGCGCGGCACGATCGTTTTCCTGCGGGTGCGGATCATGATCGGCGGCGCGCCCTGGTCGCCGGAGATGATCCCTTCGAGCGTGGGTTCGGCCGACATTGTGATCAACGATTCCACTGCGCCTGCATCGAGATCCTGTCCTTGTTCGAGGCGGTGGTACATGCCGGTGAGGGTTTCGCGGGCCCTGGCCACGGCATCTTCCGGACCTTCGATCTGGATGCGGTTGCCGCGCGCCGCGATGTAGACGCCGAGCCGGTTCTCGACCTGTACGAGATTGGCGTCGAACTGGCCGAACAGGGCGCCTAGCAGCGTGGGTTCGTCGAATTGTATTTCGACACGGGCCCGGCGGTGGGTTTCGGGCCTGAACTGCGCCGGGTCATCGGCACGGGCTGCTTTGCGGGCCATGCGCTCCTTTCGGGCAAAACGTGTGCTGTTCTGCAAGCGAAGATGGTCCCGCTCCGGGCAGCTTGCAAGCTCTGGTGCGCACCGGCGCATTCGATTCCTGGTGGATAACCCGCAAACCTCCCCGGATCCTGCGGAACGGGGCCGCCGCAAGCCGGAACGAGGCATGGCGCATTGCCCGCACGCGGGCCGAAGGCTATCCCATCGCCATGACCCGCCAGCATCATATCCTTCCGCTCGCCCTCCCGTTCGCACTCGTGGCCGTCCCGGCCCTTCTGCTCGCCTCGTGCAAGAGCGAGGAACCCGCCCCCGAAGCAAGCGCAAGCGCGACCGGCGAGTCCACCGAGGCCGTGGTGACGCCGGTTACCGTCGAAAGCTGGCTGGACGAAAGCCTCTCGAAGGACCTGGGCGGCAAGACCGATTCCCTGCAGTACGCCCGCGCCGAGGCCGATCTGGACGGCGACGGCGTCGATGAAGTGCTCGCCTATGTCGGCGGCCCGATGATGTGCGGGACGGGCGGCTGCAATCTCGTCGTGCTCAAGCGCGATGGAGAAGGCTACAGGCAGGTCGGAGACCTCTCGGTGGTCCAGCTTCCGGTAGGGGTGCTGCCCACCAGCACGAATGGCTGGAAGGACCTGGCCGTTTCGGTTTCGGGCGGCGGTCGTCCGGGGGGCATCATGCGCGTGCCCTTCGACGGCAAGGCCTATGCCCGCAACCCGACCGTCAGCCCGACGGAGCCGGTCGATTCGATCGGCAAGGAACTGATTGCGGACAAACCGCTCAAACCGCTCAAGCCCGGCGCGTAAGCACCGCACGTACGTTCTCAGGCGGGACGTGCGTTCTCAGGCGGGACGTTCGAGCCAGCGGCGCATCGCCGCGGTCACGGCTGCGGGCTGCTCCATGGCGGAAAGGTGGCCGCTGTCGGCGATCCGCTCCAGCACGGCGCCGGGGATGGCGGTGGCCATTTCCTCCGACAGCGCAGGCGGCGTGAGCGCGTCCTGCTCGCCGACGAGCACCAGTGTCGGGACCTTGATCCCGGTCAGGTCGTCGCGCGAATCGGGACGGGTGATGATCGCGTTCTGCTGGCGGGCATAGACCTCGAAGCCGGTCCGCAGCGCCATGGCGACGACCCGTTCGCGCAAGTCGGCAGGGGCCTCTGGACGCACGAGCCGCGCCAGCCCCTCGCGGGCAACGGCTTCGTAGCCGCGCTGCTCGGCCGCCGCGATCGTGCCCCGGCGCATGGCGGAGGTGTGGCGATTGTCGGCGCGGGCATTGGTGTCGAGCAGGGCAAGGCGGGTGACGCGGCCCGGGGCCTGCCGCCAGATCTCCAGCGCGACGTAGCCGCCCATCGACAGGCCGGCGACGGCAAACCGCTCCGGCGCGTTCGCGAGGATGCGGCTGGCCATGACCGCGATCGAATCGTCGCGCAAGGTGTCGCCGATGGTGAACGCGGCAAGGTCCCACAAGCCGGATACCTGTGCTTCCCACAAGGCGGCGTCGCAGGCGAGGCCGGGGATCAGGACAAGCGGCTGGCGGCCCTCCGCGCCTTCGCTCACGCTGCGGCGACCATCCGGACGACAGCGCCAAGGCTGTTCGGCCCGGCGCTGGTGATCTCGACCTCGACCAGGTCGCCCACTTGCGCATCGGCCTCGAAGTGGACCGACTGCAGCCAGGGCGACTTGCCCAGCCACTGGCCCGGAAGCTTGCCCTTGCGCTCGACCAGCACGGTGCAGGTCTTGCCGACGGTCGCGGTGTTGAAGGCGTACTGGTCGCGGTTGAGCGCGGCCTGCAGTCGCTGCAGGCGCTCGTCCATCACCGCCAGCGGGACCTGTTCGTCCATCGTCGCCGCGGGCGTGCCCGGGCGCGGCGAGTACTTGAAGCTGAAGCACTGGGCATAGCCGACCGCGTCGACCAGCTTGAGGGTGTCCTCGAACTCGGTATCGGTCTCGCCCGGGAAGCCGACGATGAAGTCGCCCGAAAGTGCGATGTCGGGCCGTGCCGCGCGCACCTGTTCGAGGATCTTCAGATAGCTTTCCGCCGAGTGGCTGCGGTTCATCGCCTTGAGCACGCGGTCGTTGCCCGCCTGCACCGGCAGGTGGAGGAAGGGCATCAGCTTGTCGATCTCGCCATGCGCCGCGATCAGGCCGGGCGTCATGTCGTTGGGATGGCTGGTGGTATAGCGGATGCGGGCAAGGTCCGCGATCTGCGCCAGTTCCCGGATCAGGCCGTCGAGGCCGATCGTCTGCCCCCTGGCGTTCTCGCCGGTCCAGGCATTGACGTTCTGGCCGAGCAGCGTGATCTCGCGCGCGCCGGCCTCGACGAGGCGCTTGGCCTCCTCGATCAGGTCGCCATGCGGTCGCGACACTTCCGCGCCGCGGGTATAGGGCACCACGCAATAGGTGCAGAACTTGTCGCAGCCTTCCTGCACGGTAAGGAAGGCGGTCGGCCCGGAGCGGCGACGGCGCGGCAGCGCGTCGAACTTCGTCTCGGCGGGCATGTCGGTATCGGTGACGCGGCGGCCTTCGCTGGCTTCGCGGATCATGTCCGGCAGGCGATGGTAGGCCTGCGGGCCCACGACCATCTTCACGCTGGGCGCGCGCGCCATGATCTCTTCGCCCTCGGCCTGCGCGACGCAGCCGGCCACCGCGATCAGCGGCGAAGAGCCATCCTCGCGCTTCAGGCGGCCGATGTCGGAATAGACCTTCTCCGCCGCCTTTTCGCGGATGTGGCAGGTGTTGAGCACGACGAGGTCGGCATCCTCGCCCTCGGGCGCAGGCGCGATGCCCTGTTCGGCCAGCAGTTCGGCCATGCGGTCGCCGTCATAGACGTTCATCTGGCAGCCGAAGCTCTTGACCCGGTAGGTCTTGGGAGTCTGGGTAGGATGCATGGCGGCCCGATACACGCGTTTGCGCGGCTTTTGAAGGGGCGCCGAGCCGGACTACCCGCATGTCTCGTCGCAGGAGGCGTCACCGGAGCAAGCGCCGCGCGCCCGATCGGGTCCGATTCATGGGTAAGTCGTGGCCCGGCAACGGCGCAACGGGCTTGCATGGTGCCTTCGCCGGCGCCAATCAGCGCCCATGCGCATTGCTCTTTTCGAACCCGAGATTGCCGGAAACGTCGGCGCCGTCCTGCGGCTGGGCGCCTGCATGGGTGCCGCCGTGGACCTGATCGAACCGATGGGATTCGCGTGGGACGACCGCCGCGTCCGCCGCACCGCGATGGATTATATCGACCACGTCAGCATCACCCGGCACCCAGGCTTCGATGCCTTCAGGGCCACGATCGGTTCGGGCAGGCTGGTGCTGTTCACCACGAAGACCACGCAATCGGCCTATGACTTCACCTATCGCGCCGATGACATCCTGCTGTTCGGCAAGGAAAGCGCAGGCGTCCCGCCGTGCGTGGTGGAAGCCTGCGACGCGCGCGTGCGCATTCCCCTGCGCCCGGAAGTCCGCTCCCTGAACCTCGCCACCGCGGCCGCGCTGGCCCTTGGCGAAGCCCTGCGCCAGACCGCGACATTGCCCGGCTGAGAAGCTGCGCCACGTTCGGCCCGGGCGGGGAGGCGGGCGCATTGAGGCGCTGGCCTGACATGGCAGGTGATAGCGACTTCGAACGTACTTCGCTTTCGGCGAGTAGCGACGAAGAGGTCCGATCCCCGTCTTCGCGGGGATCGGCGGAGCAGAAGCCGTCAAGGTCCACTGCATTGCAGCCTTCGGAATAGCCGCGTGGGATTGGCGCCATTCGGGCACAGACGACGCACAATCCGTTTTCCTACAGGCGTGCGCCTGCGGTACTTTCGCAGCCATGACCCGGCCGCATCGATCCTGTCTTGCGAACGCCCCTGATTGCGCTGCGGCGATTTTCGCCCGGCGCAAGGCGCGCCGTTTCCGTTCTGGACAGTGTAAACCGTGTAAACCTGCATCGCGGCCAATGCGCGCGCCAGCCTGTTCCCCTTTTCGTGCACATCGGCTATCCGCGCGCCCATGAACACTGCAACTCGTGAGAACCAGACCCTGTATGCCGCCTTTGCGGGCCACCTCAACGCTGCGCTCGATGCGCTGGAAGCGGCGGGGACGCTGCCGGGCGGGCTCAAGCGAGGTGCGATCACGGTCGAGCCGCCGCGCGATCCCTCGCATGGCGATCTTGCGACCAATGCGGCGATGGTGCTGGCCAAGCCCGCAGGGCTGAAGCCGCGCGACCTTGCCGAGGCGCTGGTTGCCGAACTGGCGAAGCTGGACGAAGTGACTTCGGCCGAGATTGCCGGGCCGGGCTTCATCAACCTGCGCCTCGCGCCTGCGACCTGGATCGCGGAACTGCGCGCGATTGCCGAACTGGGTGCCGATTACGGCCGTTCGGCCATGGGGGGCGGCTCGACCGTCAATGTCGAGTACGTTTCGGCCAACCCCACCGGGCCGATGCACATGGGCCACTGCCGCGGCGCGGTCGTCGGCGATGCGCTGGCGACACTGCTCGAGTTCGCCGGGCACAAGGTGGTCAGGGAATACTACGTCAACGACGCCGGCGCGCAGGTGCAGGTGCTCGCCCGTTCGGTGCACATCCGCTACCGCGAAGCGCTGGGCGAGGACGTGGGCGAGATCCCCGAGGGCCTCTACCCGGGCGACTATCTCGTCCCGGTCGGCAAGGTGCTCGCCGAGGAATTCGGCGACAGGTACGCCAAGGCGCCCGAATCGGAATGGCTCACGCTGTTCCGCGAAAAGGCGGTCGCCGCGATGCTGGTGATGATCAAGGACGACCTCGCGCTGCTCGGCATCGAGCACGAGGTGTTCTCGTCCGAAGCCGAGCTGCAGGCATCGGGCAAGCCGGACGAGGCGGAGGCATGGCTGCGGTCCAAGGGGCTCGTCTATGACGGCGTGCTCGAAGCGCCCAAGGGCAAGACGCCCGAGGACTGGGAACCGGTCGAGCTGCCGCTGTTCAAGTCGACCCAGTTCGGCGACGACCAGGATCGACCGATCAAGAAGTCGGACGGCACCTGGACCTATTTCGGTGCCGACCTCGCCTATCACTACCAGAAGGCGCAGGAAGCCGACGCGCTCGTCGACATCTGGGGCGCGGACCATGCCGGTACGGTCAAGCGGATCAAGGCCGCGGTCGCGGCGATGACCGGTGCGGACGGGGAGCCGACCCCGTTCGAGATCAAGCTGGTGCAGATGGTCCAGCTGCTGCGCGACGGCGAGCCGGTGAAGATGTCCAAGCGCGCAGGTACGTTCGTGACGCTGGCCGACGTGGTGCGCGAAGTGGGCAAGGACGTGGTGCGTTTCACCATGCTGACCCGCAAGCCCGAGGCGCAGATGGACTTCGACTTCGCCAAGGTCGTCGAAGCCTCGAAGGACAACCCGGTGTTCTACGTGCAGTACGCCCATGCCCGCGTCCACTCGACGCTGCGCAAGGCCGCTGCCGAAGGGCTGGCGCCTGCGGGCGATCACCTCGAGCTGCTGGGCGATGAGGAACTGGAACTGGTCAAGCTGGCCGCGCAGTTCCCGCGCATCGTCGAGGCCGCAGCGGCTGCGCGCGAACCGCACCGCATTGCCTTCTTCCTAGGCGACCTTGCCGCTGCGTTCCACGGATACTGGAATCTCGGCAACGATCGCGTCGAGAAGCGGTTTATTAACTTACTCGATGTTAACCTTACTGCAGCGAGGCTTTTTCTGGCTGTGCAGATCGGGCAACTTGTCCGGAACGGCCTGGCATTGCTCGGCGTTGAGGCTGTAGAGGAAATGTAAGGATGGCATTCTCGGACACGGGTCGGGGGGACCGGAGCGGAGATCCGCAGGGTCCGAAGGTCGACGGCACCGAAGGCGAATTCGAAAGCACCGGTTTCGCGGGCGTCGTGGCGGAAGGCCAGCCTTCGTTCGAGGAACCGCCGCAGCTCGAGCTTGGCGACGAGGACGTGCGCCTGCCCTGGCTCGAGGGCGATGACGACGAATTCGAGGACGAGCGCGGTTCGGGCATGAGCCAGGGGCTGCTGCTGGGCGTCTTCGGCCTGCTTGCGATCGCGGTGATCGTCGGGATCGTGTTCTGGGCGATGAACGGATCGTCCGACAAGCCGCTCGTGGCCGATGGCGGGGTGATCGCCGCGCCGAAGGAACCCTACAAGACCAAGCCCGAAAACCCGGGCGGCGAAGTCGTGGCCGGTACCGGCGACACCAGTTTCGCCGTTGCCGAGGGCCAGTCCCGCCAGCCGCAGATCGGCGAGCAGGAAGAAGTGCCCGGTCCCGGTTTCGAATCGGTCGACAAGCCTGCCGAAAAACCGGCCGAGAAGGCTTCGGCTCCGGCCAAGGCGCCTGCACCGGTTTCCGGCATCGGCGTGCAAGTGGGAGCCTATACCTCGAAGCAGGCTGCCGAAACCGGCTGGAACACGCTGAAGACCCAGTATCCCGACCTTTCGGGCATGAATCACCGCGTGCTGGAAGGGCAGGCGGACATCGGTACGGTCTATCGCCTGCAGGCGGTGCCGGGCGATCTCGCTGCGGCCAAGGCGCTGTGCAGCGGCATGAAGAACGCCGGGTTGAGCTGCCAGGTCAAGAACTGAACAGGGCGGGCGGGCTCGGCCCGCCTTGGCGCATTTCCACACCTGAAGGACGCCGCTTCCTTGCGAAGAGCGCGGGTTTCTGCGACGAATCCGCCATGGTTCCTGCAATTTTCGGCCTTTCCGGACTCTCTCTCGGGCAGGACGAGCGCGCGTTCTTCAAGGACGCCGATCCCGCCGGTTACATCCTGTTCGGCCGCAACGTCGAAAGTCGTGAACAGATGCGCGCGCTCACCGACGAGCTTCGCGCGATCCACGGCCGCGACAACCTGTTCATCTGCATCGACCAGGAAGGCGGCCGCGTCGCCCGGATGAAGCCGCCGGTCTGGCAGGCCTATCCGCCCGGCGAAGCCTTCGACCGGCTCTACGACATTGCCCCGGCCACCGCGATCGAAGCGGCGCGGGCCAATGCCGAGGCGCTGGGGCTGGACCTTGCCGAAGTCGGTATCTCGGTGGATTGCCATCCCTCGCTCGACGTGCGCCAGACCGGTGCGCACGACGTGATCGGCGACCGCGCGCTCGGCACCGACCCGATGCGCGTTGCGGCGCTGGGGCGGGCGATCCTTGCCGGACTGGCGCGGGCCGGTGTCGCCGGGTGCATCAAGCATATTCCCGGTCACGGCCGGGCGATGGCCGACAGCCACAAGGAACTTCCCCGGGTCGAGGCGAGCGCCGAAGAACTCGAAGTGGACCTGCAACCCTTCCGGGCGCTGTCCGATTCGCCGATCGGGATGACCGCGCATGTCCTCTACACCGCGTGGGATAAGGAAAACCCGGGTACGCTTTCGCCCGTCGTGGTGCGCGAGGTGATCCGCAAGCGCGTCGGCTTTGCCGGGCTGTTGCTGACCGATGACCTCGACATGCAGGCGCTTTCGGGCACGGTTCCGGAACGCGCCGAGCGCGCGATCGGCGCGGGCTGCGACATCGCCCTGAACTGCTGGGCGAAGATGGGCGACATGATCGGCATTGCCCAGCGGCTGCCGACGATGAGCGAGGAAACCGCGCTCCGCCTACAGCGGGCGCTGACCGCGGTCGGTGACAGCGGGACTGCGGGCGACCATGCGGAATTGATCGCCCGGCGCGACGCGCTCTTGGCGCAGGCGGCGGCCTGAACCATGGACCTGCCGCCTGAACCCGGTCTTTCCTTCGAAGCGGCGGACCAGGAATGGGACGGCGTGGCGGCGGCCGAGGCGCACAAGGAAGCGCTCTATCTGGAGATCGAGGGCTGGGAAGGCCCGCTCGACCTCCTGCTTGACCTGGCCCGGCGGCAGAAGGTCGACCTGCGGCGCATCTCGATCCTGGAACTGGTCGACCAGTATCTGACCTACATCGAGCAGGCCGAGGCGCTGCGGCTGGAACTGGCGGCGGATTACCTGGTGATGGCGGCGTGGCTTGCCTACCTCAAGTCGGCGCTGCTGCTGCCCAAGGACGAACAGGCCGATCCCAGCCCCGAGGAACTGGCGCTGCGCCTGCAATTGCGCCTGCAGCGGCTGGGGGCGATGCGCGAGGCGGCAGCGCGCCTGATGGGCCGCGACAGGCTGGGCCGCGACGTTTTCCAGCGCGGCGCGCCCGAAGGCTTGCGGGTGGCCCGTCGCAATGCCTGGCAATGCACCTGGTTCGACCTCGTGCGGGCCTATGGCGATATCAAGATCCGCAGCGAGCCGGTGGTCCACATGGTGCGCGAGCGCATGGTGATGACGCTCGACAGCGCGATCGCCCGCGTCTCCTCGATGCTGGGCGTCTCGCTCGACTGGATGGAACTGCGCGAATTCCTGCCGCCGGCCCACGATTCCTGGGCCAATCCGCAGCTGCGCAAGTCGGCGCTGGCTTCCAGCTTCGTTGCCGCGCTGGAACTGGCGCGCACGGGCAAGGCGGAGATCGCTCAGGACGAAACATTCGGGCCGCTGCGGCTCAAGGCGGTGAAGCCATGAACGAAGACGCGATGACCGAAGAGAGCTTTGCAGAGGCGGGGGAGGCCGGGGCGACGGGACCCGACGATCTCGTCCGCGCAGTCGAGGCAGCGCTGTTCGCTTCCGAAGAACCGATGACCGTCGAAGCGCTTTCCGCGCACCTGGGGCAGGCCGACATCCGTCCGGCGCTGGCCGAACTGCAGAGCCATTACGAGGGGCGCGGGATCCACCTGGTGGAGCGCGGCAAGCGCTGGCATTTCGAAACCGCTCCGGACCTCGCCCATCTCCTGCGCCGCGAAAAGGAAGAGCTGCGCCGCCTGTCGCGCGCGGCGACCGAAGTACTGGCGATCGTTGCCTATCACGAGCCGGTCAGCCGCGCGGAAATCGAATCGATTCGCGGGGTGCAGACGGCCAAGGGAACGCTCGACGTGCTGATGGAAGCGGGCTGGGTGCGCGTGGCCGGGCGCCGCGAGGTGCCGGGCCGCCCGGTGATCTATGCCACCACGCCCGAATTCCTTGCGCACTTCGGCCTGCGTTCGCTCAAGGAATTGCCGGGCATCGACGAATTGCGCGCTGCCGGGCTGCTCGATCCTGTGGATGACGACATGATCGAGGCGGCGCTATCCGGTCCCGTTCCGGGAGAGCGCGATGCACCGGAAGAGGCTGATCATGGCGATGATGACGACGACGTGACCTGAACGGGTCAAATTCATGACAGGGTGGCAAGTTCCCCCGAAAATCCCTAGATGAGCCTCGTGGCGACCGGAATCGGTCGCACGGTTTGGAGTTGATGTTATGGGTAGCTTTTCGATCTGGCACTGGCTTGTCGTGCTCGTGATCGTACTGGTTCTGTTTGGCCGCGGTCGCGTCTCTGAAATCATGGGAGACTTCGGCAAGGGCATCAAGAGCTTCAAGGAAGGCATGAACGACGAGAAGTCGGAAGAATCCTCCACTCCGCCGGCTCAGATTTCGTCTAAGCCCGCTGATCCCTCGGCCACGCCGAGCGCCAGCGAGAACAAGACCGAGCAGTCGTAAGCCAGCGCAGAAAGCGACTTAAGCGATGTTCGACATCGGCGCATCAGAACTGCTGATGGTAATCATCGTGGCGGTCGTCGTCATCGGCCCCAAGGACATGCCGATGGCGATGCGCACGGCTGGCCGCTGGATCGGCAAGATGCGAAAGATCTCCGGCCATTTCCGCGCCGGCATCGACGCCATGGTGCGCGAGGCCGAGCTGGAGGAAATGGAAAAGCAGTGGCGCGCGCAGAACGAGGCGATCATGAAGGCGACACCGCAACTGCCCAGTGCCGAAGAGATGCAGGCCCCGATCGCCTCGCGTCAGGATAAGGCGGCTTCCGCTTCCGAAGCGACGCCGTCCGAAGCCGGCGCAACCGATGGTCCGCCGCCGCAGAGCGGTGAACAGTCCGCCGCTCAAGATGAAGCCCCGCGAGATGCGAAAGAACAGCAAAGCCGGCAGGCCGAACTGAATCTCCCGCCGCCGCCGCCCTGATCGAACGCTCCATGGCCTTCAAGATTTCCGATATCGACGATACCCAGGCGCCGCTGCTCGATCACCTGATCGAACTGCGCAGCCGGCTGATGCGCGCCTTTGCAGCCTTCGCGGTTGCCTTTGGCGTGTGCTTCTACTTTTCGAACGACATCTTCAGCTTCCTCGTTCGTCCGCTGACCGAGGCGTTCCCGGCAGGGCAGGGCAGGCTGATCTACACCAAGCTCTACGAAGCTTTCTTCGTCGAAGTGAAGATCGCGATTTTCGCGGCCTTCTTCGTAAGCTTCCCGGTCATTGCCAACCAGCTCTGGGCCTTCGTTGCACCGGGCCTCTACGCCAAGGAAAAGAAGGCTTTCCTGCCGTTCCTGATCGCGACCCCGGTGCTGTTCACGATGGGTGCGGCCATGGCCTACTACGTCGTCATGCCCACAGCCTTCCATTTCTTCCTGGGCTTCCAGGGCGACAAGGGCGGTCTCAAGCTGGAGGCGCTGCCGGGCACGGGGGATTACCTCGCGCTCGTCATGCAGTTCATCCTTGCCTTCGGGATCAGCTTCCTGATGCCGGTTCTACTGATGCTGCTCAATCGCGCCGGGATCATCACCCGCGCGCAGACCGCCGGTGCGCGTCGCTATGCCATCGTCGGCATCTTTATCGTCGCCGCTGTCGCCACGCCGCCCGACGTGATCTCGCAGCTCCTGCTGGCCATTCCGCTGCTGCTTCTGTTCGAAGGCACGCTGATCGTGATGTGGATTACCGAGAAGCGCGATGCGCGTCAAAAGGCGCAGGCCGACACCGCGGAATCCGCGGGTGAGCCCGAGGCTCCTGCCAGCAGCTGAGCTTCATGCGGGCTTTGGATATGTCCGCTCGCCCTAAGCCTGTCGCGGGGCGTGCGCACGAAAAGGGCCGCATAAGAGCGGCCCGCCTTTCGGTTCATCGGCCCTCGATGGGCGAAACTTCGCCTTCGGCCTTGGTCGGCAGCACCCGGTCCTTGGCATTGGACCAGGCGAGCTTGCCACCGATCCACGTCTCGAGAACCCTGGTCTGGCGCAGTTGCTCGGGCGTCGCATCCATCGGATCGGTGTCGACGAAGAGGAAGTCGGCGTCATAGCCCTTGGCGATGCGGCCAAGGCGGTCCTCGGCGAACATCGCGTAGGCCGCGCCGGTCGTGTAGGCGTTGATGGCCGCCTCGCGCGAGAGGATCTCCTGCGGCTTCCAGCCACCGATCGGCTGACCGTCCGCGCCCTGGCGCGTAACGGCGACGGCGATCCCTTCGAAGGGGTGGGCCGGTTCGACAGGGGTGTCCGATCCGAACGCCAGCGGCGCGCCGGTAGCGGCGATGGACTTCCACGCATAGGCGCCGGTCAGCCGGCTCGCGCCCAGTCGTGCTTCGGCCATCGGTCGGTCCGAAGCTTCGTGCTGCGGCTGCATCGAGGCGATGATGCCGTGTTCGCCGAAGCGCGCGATATCCACGGGAGCGACGATCTGGGCATGTTCGATGCGCCAGCGCCGGTCGCCCTTGTAGGTCTGCGACAGCTCGTCGATGGAATTGAGGACCGCCGCATTGGCGGCATCGCCGATGGCGTGGACGGCCACCTGGAAGTTGTCTATCGCCGCCCGGCTCATCAGGTTGCCCAACTGGGTTTCGCTGATCTGGGGCAGGCCCTTCGTTTCGGGCGCGTCGGCATATGGCGCCTTGAGCCACGCCCCGCGCGAACCGAGCGCGCCGTCGAGGTAGAGCTTTACCCCGTTCATTTTCAGCCGGTCGCCATAAAGCCACGGTGTCGGACGGGGGCCGCCGATCAGCGTCATATTGTCGATGCCTGCGGCATAGGCGACAATGCGGATGCGCAGGTGGCCAAGGTCGGCGGCGCGGCGGTAGGCCTGCCAGTCCTCGATCGTGGTGCCCATGTCGGCAATCGCGGTCACGCCCGAGGCCAGCAGCGCCAGTTGCGCTTCGCCCAGCGCGGTATCACGGTCTTCGGGGCGGGGGCGGGGCACCTTGGCCTCAACCAGCGCGGTGGCGGCATCGACCAGCACGCCGGCCGGGGCCTTGCCACCTGCCGAGCGCAGGATCTGCCCGCCGGCCGGATCGGTGGTGGTGGCGGTGATACCGGCAGAAGCGAGGGCGGCGCTGTTGGCCCAGCCGGCATGGCCGTCGACGCGGGTAAGCCACGCGGGCTTGCCGCCGGTTACGGTGTCCAGCTCGGCTGCTGTCGGCATCCGGTCGATGCCCCAGTTCGCCTGGTTCCAGCCCGAGCCGAGGATCCAGGGCGTTTCCGGGTGGGCGGCAGCCCAGGCCGCGATCCGGGACAGTGCCTCCTCGAGCGATTTCGTCGCCGAGAGATCGAGGGTCATCCGGGCAAATCCGGTCTCCATGACGTGGCCGTGGGCGTCGATCATGCCGGGCACGACCACGCGATGCTTGCCGTCAACCTGATACTGGACTTTCTTGGGGCGCTTGTCGCCGTGGCGATAGACCTCGATCACGCGGCCGTCATCGCCGATCAGGAAGCCCTCGAAACGCTCGATCCCGCCCTTGCCGTCGGGCGTCAGGCCCTCGACATTGTCGACAAGGACATCCGCGCGGGCGGGCGTGACGATCAGCAGCGCGAGCGCCGCCGCGGTGAAGTGCTTCACTTACGGCCCTTTTTCGGCAGTCGCTTGATGATCGCGCTGGTGTCGAGACGGCCGCCGCCCATGGCCTGGATCTCAGCGAAGAACTGGTCGATGAGCGCGGCGACCGGCAGCGATATGCCGAGGCCACGGCCTTCGTCGAGGCTGAGGCCAAGGTCCTTGCGCATCCAGTCGATGGCAAAGCCGAAGTCGAAGCGGTCCTCGTCCATCGACTGCCAGCGGTTGTCCATCTGCCATGACTGTGCCGCGCCGCCGGAAATCGCCTCGTAGACCTTGCCCATGTCGAGATGCGAGGCTTGGGCGAAGCGCACTGCCTCGGCCAGCGCGGCGACATTGCCGGCAATGCAGATCTGGTTGGCCATCTTGGCGATCTGGCCCGAGCCGGCCTTACCGACGTGGACGATGCGCTGCGAATAGGCTTCCATCACCGGTCGCGCCGCTTCCACCGCTTCGTTGCGCCCGCCGCACATCAGCGTGAGCGTGCCCTTCTCGGCGCCGATCTGCGAACCGGTCATCGGCGCGTCGATGCAATGGACCTGCAGGTCGCGTGCTTCCACCGAGATCTGGCGGGCGATGCGCGCCGATACCGTCGTGTGGTCGATGAAGACGCCGCCCTTCTTGAGCATCTTGAAGACGCCATTGGGTCCGAGCACGACTTCGGCGAGGTCGTCGTCGTTGCCCACGCAGGTGATCACCACATCCGCGTCCTGCGCCGCATGCGCCGGGTTCGCGGCGATGCGATGGGCGAGTCCGGGATTGTCCTCCACCCATTTCTGCGCGCGTTCGGGCGAACGGTTGTAGATGGTGAGCTCATGGCCCGCCTTGGCAATGTGCCGCGCGATAGCGCCGCCCATCACGCCGAGGCCGAGGAAGGAAACCTTGCGTCGTTCGGTCATAGCGATGTCTTCTAGCGAGGGTCCGTGACGCTATCAATCTAAGCCGGGCCTCAGCCCACGCTTTCAATTTGCCCCGGTTTCCTTTACCCGCGCCACCCTATGGACCAGCAAACGCTCAAGACCGCCCCGGGGACCGATGGTGCCCTGCTGACTGCCGACGACGTTCGTGCGGCGGCGATGCGAATTATGGGCAAGGTCGTACGCACCCCGACGCTGCACTCCAATACGCTGAGTGCGATCACCGGTGCGGAAATCTGGCTGAAGTTCGAAAACCTGCAGTTCACCGCCGCCTACAAGGAGCGCGGCGCGCTCAATGCCCTGCTGCTGCTGTCCGAAGAACAGAAGCAGCGCGGCGTCATTGCCGCTTCGGCAGGCAATCACGCGCAGGGGCTGTCGTACCACGGCACCCGCCTTGGCGTGCCGGTGACGATCGTCATGCCCAAGACCACCCCGCTGGTGAAGGTCATGCAGACCGAGAGCGTGGGCGGCAAGGTCGTGCTCGAAGGCGAAAGTTTCGACGAAGCCTATGCTCATGCGCGAAAGATGGAGGCCGAGCTTGGCTTCACCTTCATCCATCCCTTCGACGATCCGCACGTCGCCGCCGGTCAGGGGACTGTCGCGCTCGAGATGCTCGAGGACGTGCCCGAGATCGATACGCTGGTGCTGCCGATCGGCGGTGGCGGCCTTGCCTCGGGCATGGGTACCGTTGCGCGTGCGATCAAGCCGGGCATCGGTCTGATCGGCGTCGAGGCGCAGCTCTATCCCTCGATGTACAACCTGCTCAAGGGCACCAACCTGCCGGTCGGCGGCGATACGCTGGCCGAAGGCATTGCGGTGTTCGAGCCGGGCAAGTTCACCTCAAAGGTGCTGCGCGGCCTGCTCGACGAGTTCCTGCTGGTGAGCGAATCGCGCATCGAAAGCTCGCTTGCCCTGCTGCTTCAGATCGAGAAGACTCTGGTCGAGGGCGCCGGTGCGACCGGCCTCGGCGCGGTCATGGCCAACCGTGAGCTGTTCGCCGGCAAGAAAGTCGGCATCGTACTTTCGGGCGGCAATATCGACACCCGCCTGCTTGCCAACGTGCTGCTGCGCGACCTTGCCCGTTCGGGCCGACTCGCGCGTCTCAAGATCGGCCTGCAGGACCGCGCCGGTGCGCTCTACAAGGTCGCCAAGGTGTTCCACGAGCATAACGTGAACATCGTCGAGGTGCTGCATCACCGCATATTCACCAATCTGCCGGCCAAGGGACTGCTGACCGAGATCGAGTGCGAGGCGCGCGACCGCGAGCAGCTCGAGACTCTTGTTTCGGCCCTGCGCTCTGCCGGATACGAAGTGCGGCAGGTCGAGACCGACTGAACCCTTCCGGTTTCCGGCCTCGTCAGGAAACCGGCCAGGCGTTGAAACCCGAACGCGATGCCGCGCGTTGCAGGTGCATGGCGCTCGATTATCTAGACTTCACCGGCGATTGCGTCGTCGTGACCGGCGGAAGCTCGGGGATCGGGAAGTCCTGCGCCATGGCGCTGGCCGGACGCGGGCTGGCGGTAGCGATTACGCACTTTCATGATCCGGACGAGGCCGACGAAGTGATCGGCCGGATTCATGCCAATGGCGGGCGGGCCATCGCCTGCGATGCCGATGTCGGTGACGAGGATGACGTCGAGGCGCTTTTCGCAGCTGCCGAATCCGCCTTCGGCCCTGTCCGCCTGCTGGTGAACAGCGCCGGCCGCAACATGAGCGGGACGGCGGTGCAGGACATGAGCCTGGACCATTTCGATAGGGTCATGCGTGCCGACCTCTATGGCCCGTTCCTCACCTGCCGGCGTTTCGTGCGCGGGCTGGAAGGCAAGGATAACCCCGGGGGCGGCGGCAGGATTGTCAATGTCTCGTCGATTCACGAATCGGCGCCGCGGGCCGGGGCCGTCGATTACGACAGCGCCAAGGGCGGGTTGGCGCAACTGACCGCCACGCTTGCACTCGAACTGGCGCCGCGCGGCATAGCAGTGAACGGTGTGGCGCCGGGCATGATCCTGACTCCGATGAACCAGTCGGCGCTCGACGATCCGAAGGAGCGGGCGCGCAGGGCCCGGGCGATCCCTTGGGGCCGGGCCGGACGTCCCGAGGAAGTGGCCGAGCTTGTCGGCTACCTGCTGTCCGATCGCGCCGATTACATTACCGGGACCACGGTTAAGATTGATGGGGCACTTTCGCTCAAGGTAGCGCAAGATGCCTGATCGGGAATGGACCAGTCAGAGAAGTGCTAAGGTTTTGATTCACTTACGCCCCGAACCGGGACAAGTTGCCGCGGTCAGGGGGGCTGCGGGTCGAAACCTCCGGTTCGAGGCCAGTTTTGTAGTTAAAAGACTTTCAACTAACTGCCTGCGCATGCATATTCGGTCTGCAACTGAAAGGCCGATGGTCGCAAGCAAGTAAAGGAAGAGGCGCCTCCGTGACGGCTCCCGTTCGATTTCCGAGGTTCTTCGTGACCAGCCCCGCGCCGTGCCCCTATCTGCCTGGGCGCAGCGAGCGAAAGGTGTTCACGGAGCTCAAGGGGCCGCACGCGGACTCCCTGAACGATGCGCTCAGCCGCATCGGCTTCCGTCGCAGCCAGACCGTCGCCTATCGCCCCTCCTGCCTTGATTGCAATGCCTGCGTCTCGGTGCGTGTCGTCGCCAGCGAGTTCACGCCCTCGGGCACGCAGAAGCGCATGCTGAAGCGGAACGGAGACCTGATCGCCACCGTCTGCCGTCCGTGGTCGACCGGTGAGCAGTTCCAGCTCCTGCAAAAGTATCTCGGCGCGCGCCATCCCGAAGGCGGCATGACCTCGATGGACGAGGTCGACTTCGCCGACATGGTCGAGCACACGCCGGTCACCAGCTACGTCGTCGAGTATCGCGAACCGTCCGCCGACGGCGTGACGCCGGGCCGCCTCGTCGGTGCCTGCCTTACCGACCGCCAGTGCGACGGGCTGTCGATGATCTACAGCTTCTACGATCCAGAGCACGATTCGCGGGCAGGGCTGGGTAACTACATAATCCTGGACCACATCCATAAGGCGCAGGAAATGGGCCTGCCCTACGTCTATCTCGGCTACTGGGTCGAAGGTTCGCCGCGGATGCAGTACAAGGTGCGCTACCGCCCGATGGAACGCCTTGGCCGTTCGGGCTGGGAACGTTTCTCGCCCGAAGAGCAGGACAAGCTCATCGCCGCCGTGGTCAAGAACCCGGACGGGCACGGCAAGGCCGGTGCCGGTGGGCGCAAGGACGGGGTCCCCTCCATCGCCAACTGACGATCCGGCCTGGCGCGCATTGTGTCAGCCGCGGTAGAGAGCCGCCTCTTCAGCGCGCCGCTTTTTCAGGCCGGGTAGCGGCTTGCCGTCGTTGTAGATCCACTTCGCAAATTCCAGGGCCGCTTCGGCAAAGCGCTTCTCTCTGTGCAGGCGGGTGAGCGTGGCCTTGCGGATGGCGCCGGTGTTGTAGTGGAACGAGACGAGGGCATCGAACTGCCCCTGCGTCGTCGCGGCATCGCCCAGCGCTGCATGGACTTCTTCCACGAAGCGCACGATGTCCCTGTCGAAGCGGGCGTCGCATTGTTCCTGTGTCCAGACCAGGCCCTTGCGGATGTCCGATCCGGTCGAGCCCCAGCCGATCGTCCAGGGCTCGCCTGTGGCGCTGCCGGGATCGGGATAGGCTTCGAAGCGGCCGTCCGGTCGGCGTCGCGCACAGCCTTCCCACTTGCGAATCAGGGAACGGCCTGCCTCGCCCAGCGTGAAACCGGCAGCGGCAGGGCCGACGTGGTTTGCGCTGTCGATGGCGGCGTCGAGCAGCGCCACGTCGGATGGCCTGAAGCCGCGGCCCAGAAGCTGGCGCACGGCATCGAAAATCGGTTTGCGATTCATAAAGGGCTAACCCTTCCGGTTCGTGGGGAAAGGCGATCCAAGTAAACTGCAGGCGTATCTGTAGGAAAATGGTTTCTGGAAGCCGGACAGGCAAAGGCCCGCTGCACTGTCGTGAAGCGGGCCTTCGGGTCAGTCAGGTGTGAAAGGTCAGATCTTCTTGAGGATTCCGGTCAGCGGAATGGCGATGCTTGAGCCGCCGGCGAGCGCTTCGCCGTCGAACGTCGCCTGCGAACCGTCCGGCGCGGAAACCGAGATTGCCTCGCCCTTTCTGGTGAAGGTCAGTTCCTCGCCGCTGACCGTGGGCATCGAGACTTCGCCGTTCTGGCTGGCGTCGATTGCCGCGGAAATGTCCTGCGGGGTCAGGTAGCCCGGGATGAGGTGATCCTTGAGCAGGGCGGCAAGCGCTGCGTGGTCTTCACCGCCCGTCAGTTCCTTGGCCGAATCGCCCAGGGCCGCAAAAGCGGCATCCTCGGGCGCAAGCAGGGTGTAGCTGCCCTTGCCTTCGAAAATGCCGCTGATGCCGGTTTCCTTGAGGGCTTCCGCTACGGTCTGCAGGCCGTCCGCATCGTCGAGCAGGGCAGGCAGCGATTCGCTTCCGGGCGTGGCCAGTTCGGCGGCGCCGGTGCTGCCGTCCTCCGGCGTGCCGCCCGAACAGGCGGCAATCGCAAGACTGGCGCCTCCAAGCAGCGCGACGGTGAGGTGTTTGATCCGCATCTTCGTTTCCCTCCCGGTCAGACAAGCAGTTCGATGGCGGCCTGTACCAGCCGCGTGGTGGGATCGATCTGGTAGACGTAGCCATCGCTGTAGCGATACATCGCGTCCGGTCCGTCATAGTACTGGTCGCGATAGTCGTAAGGCACGTTGTAGACGTCGTAGCCCATCGGCATCGGCTGGCCGATCCGGATGTCGTTGCCGGTCAGCAGCGCTGCGACCGAATGGATCGCGGAGGTATCCGGATCGACGCGGTAGATCGTGTCGTCATAATACCGATAGCCGTTTGCCGGGCCGAGATCGTAGTAGCTGTCGTAGTAAGTCGGTAGCGTCACCGGCTGGTAGGTGGAAGGCCAGACCTGGCCGATTCCCAAGGCACCGCCCAGCAGCGGGATGTAACTCAGGATGCTGTCGCCTGCGCCAAGCCGCAGCATGTAGCCGTCGGCATAACGGTAGCGATAGGACCGGTCGTAATCGTTGAAGTACCACGCCGGGTCTAGCCAGCTGACATCGCGCGGCTTGGCCAGGCCGGGCGGGGTGCAGCCGTTGTATTTCTTGGCGAGGCCCGGCGGGCAGCCATCGTAGGGATGGCGCCGGTCGAGCGAAGCCCAGTCGAAGCTGCGGCGATCGACGACCACGCGGACCCGGTCGTTGGTGGGGACGACGAAGTCCCTGCCGCCATGGCCCTTGTAGGTGACGCGCTTGATGTCCTTGCGCTCGGGCGGGCGCGGGCCGGCGGCAAAGGCCTTGTCGTCTGCGTTTCCGGGGCGAGTGTCGTTGGCTTTCTTGTCAACCTTGTGGTCCGCCATGCGCTGCGGGGCATCTCCGGCCTGCGGGTGCTTTTGTGCCTTGGCCGGAGCGTCGTGGACCGGCGACTGCATGGTCTGGCGTGAGGCCTGCCTTTCGGTCTTCTCGGGCTTGCCTTGGGCATCGCCGCCGCCAGGTGCCTTGGCAGGCTTGTTGTCGGGCCTGGATGTCGCAGGGCCCTTGACGTCGCCTTGCGGCCCCCTGGCATTGCCGTGCGCGGCTTGCTTGCCGCCGCCCCGGTCCTTGCCGTGATCGCTGCCATGGTCGTTGCCGCCGGGCGCGGCGGAGGCGGCGCCGGCGATCAGGGCCAGGCTCGCCACGCTGCCGATGAAGATCCTTTGCATCATTTGCACCTCCTTGGGTTGGCAGTTGCAACGCGGATCGGCGACAGTTCGTTCCCTCGGGGCTTTCCGTCGCTTCGGGCGAGCGACGGGGTGGACCGCTCGCGATTAATCGTCGCTGACTGCAGTGTGCATTTGTCATCACAAAGGGCGGGGGCGGCGGCGGACAGCACGGAAAAGGGGGGCGGGGGTGGTTCCCGGGCCGCG